>NZ_CAURKP010000014.1:0-65174 GCF_963525155.1 uncultured Rhodococcus sp. | reverse complement strand
GCCACAAGCTGGGCGAACAGACCCCCAAGATCGAGATCTGAAGCTCCACCCCAACCCCGACAAATGCCCGGTCCTCGCCCGACGGCGAGGGCCGGGCATTGTTCGTTCCGAACCCTCGATTGGTGAACCGCGCGCCGGCGCCGATACTGGGACCGTGACTATCGCGGATGCTCCTTGCGTGTGGTTGACCACCCTCCGAAGCGACGGCTCGCCGCACACGACTCCGGTCTGGTTCTTACTGCATCAGAACACATTCTGGATACCGAGCGCTGAGCAGAATCGTAAGGTTCGGAACCTGCTGGACGATCCTCGGGTCTCGTTGGCAGTCGACGGATCCGCTGGCGACCCGTGGGTCGCACAGGGCCTCGCGACAATTCATCACGATGTCGGCGAATTCGTCGACCTCCTGAGACTTTTCGGCGAGAAGTACGACGGCTGGGATGCCGCAGACGAAACTCGTGACGGTCCGCGGGTCCTCGTCTCGGTCCCGGTGACTCGATGGTTCCTTCGACCAGACTGACAGACAGTGCCGGTTAGGCCCGAATTGTCGTGAATGACATACTTGTAGTTCATCTCTCGCAGAAATGGACTCTCACACATGGCACGCACGGCACATCACAGGCGCGGCATCACCGGCGTCACCATCGGCATTGCTGCCGTGATCGTGCTGGGAGGTTGCGCCAATTCCAACGCCGACGCGCCCGAAACATCTTCTCTCGGTTCGGGAATCGGATCCGGTGTCACCACGACGGTCGTGACCGAAGCCTCGGCTCCTTCGTCCGCCGCAATTGAACTGCTGGCACAGATCCCCGTCAAGGGACGCGCACCCAAGACCGGATACGACCGCGCGCTGTTCGGTACCGCCTGGACCGACGACGTCACCGTCGAATTCGGCCACAACGGCTGCGATACTCGCAACGACATCCTGCGGCGTGACCTCACCGACCTGACATTCAAGGACGGCTCCAAAAGCTGCTCGGTCCAAACCGGTACGCTCCGTGACCCGTACACGAACAAGACCATCGCGTTCACCCGCGGCCAGGACACGTCTTCTGCAGTCCAGATCGATCATGTAGTCGCACTCTCGGACGCCTGGCAGAAGGGCGCACAACAGCTCGATACACAGACGCGAACCAATCTGGCCAACGACCCTCGAAACCTGCGCGCTGTCGACGGGCCCACGAACCAGAAGAAGTCGGATTCCGACGCGGCGACCTGGCTGCCACCCAACAAGGCCTACCGCTGCCAGTACGTGACTGCTCAAGTGGAAGTCAAAGCGGCATACGGTTTGTGGGTCACCCAAGCCGAACACGACACCATCGCAGACATTCTCGCGACCTGCTGAACTCTTGCGATGATCAGCGGCCCTTGATCAGATACCGCACAATCGCCATTCCGAGCGCGAGGCCCACTACGGTGGCGAGCGCTGCAACCAGACCGTGACCGGTCAGTGCGACGAACACACCGGTGATGACTGCGACGACGGCAATGATCCCCGCGTCCACTCTGCTTTGACCACGTTCAGGCATGGCACTCTCTCGTGCCGTCTGGTCCGTCCGCTCCCCTCGTAGCGGACGGACCCAGCGGCAATCTGTCGAAATGCGCGAACTCCGGTGGCCTCACCGGGCTGACTTTGCGGGCGGTCCTGCGAGGCCGGCACGTCCCCCGGAGCCAACTCACATCGGTTCACGAAGTCCGTACCTTCGCAGAATATACCGATTGGTAGGTAATTACCGAGGGCTAAAGTCCCTGGTCATGGACTCATGCGACGAGTGGTCGGAAACTCGAGACGAACGAGCACATCCGCGAGGCGAGCGTTAGCCGAGATAGCAGAGGTCCGTGGCCACGGCCAGAGGCCCATCTGGAATCAGAGCGGAGACGTCTATGACCCGAAAAGTGATCCGAGATCCAACGATCCGACTGACGACACTCGCTTCCAATCAGCGCAATATGCGGTGGTGAAGCGAGAATCCGTCAAGAGAATCGTGACTGTCGCCGGTTCGAGGGTGCTTTCGAACTCGAGTACATTCAATTCACCATCGCCGTCGACTTTCGCTCGGCCGTATATGCACGGCATGTCAGCTGATACGGGCCCAGACGTCGTGTAGGTTCCCGGCAACACCTCCCACGGCACGTCGAACAGTCCGTGACCAGGAATCGTTCCCGGCGCTGCTGAGGCCGCAGACGTCCCGATCATTGCCACACCGACAGCTACTGCTGCAGCGGACGCGAGCAAACTAACCTTGCGCATTTTCCCTACCTTGTTCATACCTGAACCGCAGCGGCGAGTTCGAAGGCTTGTTGATGTAAGAACCCGCGGTTCGCGCAGTTCTTCAACTAACGGTAGTAAAAGGGCACGAGTTTTGGTGAGCTACCTTTTTGTGGTTCTGGCCCGATTTCCGTGACGGAGACTCCCATTGAGAAGATCAGAGAACGCCGGCGTTGCGGCTCTCGGCATGATTCGAACCTGTCATTCCAGTATTCGATCACACACCCGCATTCGAGCCGAAACGTCGACGCTCCCCTGCCGTTTGGGTGACTCAGCCTCCGAGTGAGCCAGTCGGCAGCTTCGAGAAGATGTCCCCGAGGCTTCCGGTTCCACCAGGAGTTTCCGGTTCCGTCGGATCCACCGGCTCGACGACGATGACACCAGGCACGGTGACGGTCACGGTCTTGTCCGCAGATTCCGAAGAACTGAACTTCTTGGTACCCAAGAACTTTGCGGTGATGCGATGCTCGCCCTGGTCGCGGAACGGCCAGACCAGTTCTGCATGGCCATTGGAATCGACTGTGGCGCTGCCGATCTTCGTATCGCCGTCGAAGAACTCGACCGTTCCCTCACCCGGGTTCGGGTCGATACTCGCCGCAATCTTGACGTCTTCGCCCGTCAGTGCCTCCAGTGCGACAGCGACCATCGTCTCGGTCTGGTTGGTCGTGAAGACCTCGGTAGTCGAGAGGGCGCTGCGTCCCTCGCCCGCAGCAACACAATACCCAGCGGCATTGACCCACCGGGACTCACCGAAACTCATGCTCGTGTCTTTGATCTTGATGCTCGGGCTCGTCGCCCCGGCGCGCAGGTGCGTCGTCGCGTTTCCCTCGTCGGACCGAGCTTCGAGTTTCAATTCGACTGCCGGTAAACGAAAGTCCGTGTTGGCCTTGACTTGCAGCCCTTCCTTGGGCTTGTTGTCGTTCGCGCTCGGACCGTCGTTGACTGTCTTGTTGCCGGTACCGGTAATTCGCAGGTACTCACCCGCCGGGTTCGCGTTTCCGTCTGCGCCCACCCGGAGCAGCACCGCAGTCTCGCCGGTCAAGTTGGACGACGAATCACCGACGAGGGAGTACGAAACCAGGGTTGCCCCTTGCGGTAGTGCGATGTCGTACTTGATACGACCGGTGTCCGAATCCGAACTACGCATGGTGCCTGGATGCAATTTCACTGTGAACTGTTCGCCGGGACGCACGGACGTGGGCGCGGTTACCTCCATGTTGTCGGAGAACGACGAATCCCAATCGGTGGCGCCGTCGACCCGGCACTTGTGTTCGAAGGAAACTGTCCGCGTCACGGTATCGGAAGCCGCTGCCACCGGCGCGAACACAGCGAGGAGTCCGGCCGCGAGTGCTGGTACGACAGCGCAAACTGCCAGAGTGCGGGGGTTCATGTGTTGCCTTTCAGAAGAACTCGGCCATTGAAAGTTCAGTGAGGTAGGACCGTGATCACTTGCCACCGAGCGAACCCGTCGGCAGCTGCGGCAGAACGGACTCGAGGCTGCCGAGACCGCCCGGAGTGCCCGGATCGGTCGGGTCGGGATCGACCGGACCTGTGGTGTCACCGGTCACCGTGAGTACGTGTGCCGCCGACGTGTACTTCGCCTCGTCTCCGGTAGCGGTGAATACTGCAGTCACGGACTTGGTACCCGCCTTACCGAAGGTGAGATCCAGGCGCGCAATACCGCGAACCACCGGCCGCGGGTCACCGACGGGTTTGCCGTCGACCATGAACTGTACTGTTCCCGTTGTGTTTTCCGGATCGACGTGAGAAGCAAAAGACACCTTGGTACCGGTCGCGGCGGTAGCCGGTCCTTCGAGCTTAGTCACGATGTCCGCGCCTGGCTCAGGATCAACGGGCCCCAGGTCCCCGTCGATCTTCGTGGATGCCAGGGCGCCGGCACCGGCATTGAGGGGGCCGGTCTCAGCGTCGCGCGGCGAGCAGGATGTGGGCGCCCAGATGGTTCCCGCGAGCCAGTGACTGACCTGAGGGAGGAAGGTCAAAAATGACTCGGGCCCACCGAAAGTACCTGCAGCACCCGAAGTCCGCACATTGGTTTCGACTGCGCCGGACGGCCCGGCCTTTACGGTGATTCTGATCTTCGGAAAGACGATGTTGGTCTCGGCTCCGGACTGAGCATTGATCGCAAGCCCGCCGTGCGCACCCGACGACGATGACGGACTGTTGCCGATCGCTTCGTTTGCGCCGGACAACCGGAGTATCGGACCGTCCGCTGCGGGAGTGCCGTCTTCGTTGACACGAATCACCGAAGCAGGTTTCCCGGCAATAACATTGCCCGGATCGGTGACCGTCGCCGAAACGAACTCCGCGTTGGTCGGAATCGGCAGATCGATCTTCAGACGCGAGATCTTCTTGACGCTTGCGCCGCTCACATCGTTCGGGATCTGGACGCTACCCGGATCCACGTCGATGTCGAAGACCTGACCTGGCGCGACTACCGCAGGAGCCGAAACCCGCACCGTAGCAGGCTTTCCGTCTGACGAAGGACCGGAGAACGCACTCGGAACTGCGCGGCACGTGACCTGAAAAGTTGTCGACGTGGTTTCTGCAACGGGCGCCGCGGTTGCCGGAATCACGGCCACAGCGGTTCCACCGGCAAGGAGGCCGGCAAGGAGCGCAGCATTCAGTAGGCGTTTTGACATGATGTCCTCTCGGAACAACCTGATTGACGTTTGCCGCCGAACTGTAACGGAGCCAGCGCCCGAGTTGACCCTTTTTCAATAAACAAAAACCACACAGTAGGTAAATACTTGGTAAGGGTTACTGGTCGTCACATCTGACCACCACCGCGAGCGTTGCCCCTCTCGATCAATCTCGCGATTCGAGATTCACTGCGGGGAAACACAATTCGACAGAAATCCGCGCCGTAGTGAGAACTCCGTTCATACTCTACCCTTACAGGAGGGTAGAGTATGAGAACCTCGTCAGGACGGAATCTCATGGCAGTAACCATCGCTTCATCCACCAACGACAATTCGGTTCGGGCCGCGCTCCGGTCACCTCACCGTCTCAAAACGGAGGTTTTGGCCGGACTGGTCGTGGCGTTGGCACTGATTCCCGAGGCGATCTCGTTCTCGATCATCGCCGGCGTCGATCCGCGGGTAGGACTGTTCGCGTCGTTCACGATGGCAGTGACCATCGCCGTCGTCGGCGGACGACCCGCAATGATCTCCGCAGCTACCGGCGCCGTCGCACTGGTCGTCGCTCCACTGACGCGCGAGTACGGAATCGACTACCTGATTGCGACAGTCCTTCTGGCCGGCCTTCTCCAGATCGTGCTGAGCCTCCTGGGCGTCGCAAGGTTGATGCGCTTTATTCCGCGCAGCGTCATGGTGGGATTCGTCAACGCACTCGCCATCTTGATCTTCATCGCCCAACTCCCCCACCTGATCGATGTTCCGTGGCTCGTCTACCCACTCCTTGCAGTCGCACTTCTGATACTCGTATTCCTGCCGAAACTGACGAACGCCGTCCCGGCTCCACTGGTGGCAATCGTTCTACTGACAACCGCCACAGTCGTTTTCGCGTTCGATGTCCCCAACGTCGGCGACGAGGGCGAGCTTCCGTCGAGCCTACCGACGCTACTGTTCCCCGACGTCCCCCTGGACATACACACACTGTCGATCATTGCGCCGTACGCATTGGCCATGGCGCTCGTCGGACTCCTCGAATCGTTGATGACGGCCAAACTCGTCGACGACGTCACGGATACTCACTCGAACAAGACCCGAGAAGGGTGGGGCCAAGGCGTCGCGAACATCGTCACCGGCCTCTTCGGGGGCATGGGAGGGTGCGCGATGATCGGCCAGACCATGATCAACGTCAAGGTCTCCGGCGCTCGCACTCGAATCTCGACGTTCCTGGCGGGCGTGTTCTTGCTGATACTCGTGGTCGGCCTCGGCGATGTCGTGGCGTTGATTCCCATGGCCGCATTGGTGGCCGTCATGATCATGGTCTCGGTCGGCACTTTCGATTGGCACAGCATCAATCCGAAGACCCTGCGCCGCATGCCGATCGGCGAGACAGTGGTCATGTTGGTCACCGTGGCAGTCACCGTCGCGACCCACAATCTTGCCTACGGCGTGATCATCGGAGTGATCACCGCGATGGTCATCTTCGCCCGCCGCGTCGCGCATCTCACCGAAGTGATCGACGTCGCGCATCCGGACGAGGACACCCGTGTCTATGCGGTTCGAGGCGAACTGTTCTTCGCATCCAGCAACGATCTGATCTACCAGTTCGACTACGCCGGCGACCCGAAGAACATTGTCATCGATCTGTCCGAGTCTCATGTCTGGGACGCGTCGACCGTCGCGACACTGGACGCCATCACCACCAAGTACGCGGCCAGAGGCAAGAATGTCGAGATCGTGGGGCTCGACGACGCATCGGCCGAGCGCCACCTGCGCCTGTCCGGTCGCCTGGGTGACGGTCACTGAGAGTATGGAAGCCCAGCGCGAGGAAAGTGGGAGTGATGTCTGAGCCGGAACATGCGGGCCAAGGGCCGAACATGCAGATCGGACAGGTTGCCGAACGCACCGAACTGTCGATCAAGACGATTCGTCATTACGACGAGGTCGGTCTGGTTACTCCGTCCGAGCGGAGCGCCGGAGGATTCCGCCTCTATACCGAGGCCGATGTCCAACGGCTACTGGTAATCCGACGAATGAAGCCGCTCGGATTCAGTCTCGAAGAAATGAAACAACTTCTCGATTCTCTGGCAGTGCTCGGCGACGAAGCTTCGGACGCGCCAACGCGCACCGCTGCAACCGAATTCGTCACCGACTGCCACACCCGGGCGGAAGAAAGCTGCACACACTTACGTAAGCAACTCGCCTACGCCGAAGAGCTGACGGGTTTGCTCGCCGACCACAGTCTCAACGGTGAACGGCATTCGTGATCTGCAAGCTGAACTAAGCTGAGTTGATGGCCCGATACTTCGACGTTCACCCGGAAAACCCGCAGCCGCGCGCGATCAGCCAGATCGTCGAAATGCTGCGCAACGACGCGGTCATCGCCTACCCCACCGACTCCTGCTACGCCCTGGGCGCCCGAATGGACAATCACTCGGGCACCGATCGGATCCGCGAGATCCGTCATCTGCGTTCGGACCATCACTTCACGCTGGTCTGTGCCGATTTCGCGCAGCTCGGGCACTTCGTCCACGTCACCAACTCGGCGTTCCGCGCGGTGAAAGCGGCTACGCCTGGGCAGTACACGTTCATCCTTCCCGCCACGAAGGAAGTTCCGCGTCGGCTGGCACACGCCAAGAAGAAGACCGTCGGAGTGCGTATCCCCAGCCACCCGGTAGTGCGGGCACTCTTGCAAGAGTTGGGTGAACCCATCCTCTCCAGCACCCTTCTCCTGCCCGGCGCCGAGGAACCGATGACGGACGGCTGGCAGATCAAGGAAGAACTCGACCACCAACTCGACGCCGTCATCGACTCGGGTGACTGCGGAACCGAACCCACCACAGTCGTCGACTATTCGTCCGGTGTTCCCGAAATCGTGCGGGTCGGCGCGGGAGATCCTTCTCGTTTCGAATGATCCCCCGCCCGGGCCACATCATGGAGTCGACCAGTCACGGCGTGACGATATCGAACCACAGATCGAAGTCCTCCAGCAGCGAGATGAACGTCTCCAGTTCGGACTGATCTCCCACAGCTTTTGCCGTTCCGGCCTTGATGGATTCGGTGAGCGAGGTCGTTCCCAGATACACCTCGTTGAACACGGCACGGGTCAAGGTCAGAGTCAGAGCGGCCGAAGCATCTGCCTTGTCCATGTCGTAGTTCAGCACGCCGTTGCGCACTGTGACCAGGACGTTGTCCGCGGTGTCCGACAACACGAATCGCAACGACAGGTCGACGTCGGCGGCCTTCGGGCCATCGAGGCGAACTGCCCAGAAATCCAGCATCTGTTCGAGCGGCATCACTGCGACCACGGCCGGGCCAGTGGGGTTGTTGGACGGCATCGGCGCCAGCGGATGCCGCAATTCCATCGCTCCGACCAGGTAGAAGTTGCGCCACGTACCGTTCTCGGCTTGGTAGCCGAGTTGTTCGTACGTGTCCGCCAACAACTCTCGCGCTTTCTGATTACTCGGATCGGCGAACACCAGATGGTTCACCAACTCCGCGGCCCAGCGGTAGTCTCCGTCGTCGAACGCCTGCTTGCCCTTGGTCAGAAGTGCGTCCGGCCCGCCGACGGCTTCGACGTAGCGCTTGCCGTTCTCCACCGGCGGATGGGGATTGAGATGAGCGGGAACGCCGTCGAACCAACCGAGATAGAAGGTGTAGATCGCTTTGACGTTGTGACTGAGCGAACCGTAGTACCCACGGTTGTACCACTGCTTTCCGATGGCGTCGGGTACCTCGATCTGGTCGGCAATCTCTACCGGTGTCAGTCCCTTGTTGGCAAGGCGCAACGTCTGATCGTGCAGATACTTGTACAGATCTGCCTGATCCGACATCAGCTTCAAGATCTTGTCGTTGCCCCACGTGGGCCAATGATGCTGCGCAAAGATGATTTCGACGTCGGGGAACAGTTCCATTGCCAGACGCACGTAGTGCGACCACGCTTTGGCGTCGCGAGTCTTGGCGCCGCGCAACGTGTATAGATTGTGCATCGTGTGCGTGACGTCCTCAGCTGACCCGAGCGCCTTGAAATCTGGTAAATAGAAGAGCATTTCGGACGGCGCTTCGGTTCCCGGCGCGAGCATGAACGTCACGCGCACACCGTCGATGACCTCTTCGTGCACCGGTTCGGTGATGACGTCGGTCGGCACGGCGAACGTCGAAGTGCCGTGAGAAGTGGACAGGCCGAGACCACCGGATACCTGCCCTTGTGGCCCCGGACGCAGGAACGATCCGTACATGTACATTCCGCGACGTGTCATCGCCGTGCCGGCAAGTACGTTCTCGGAAATCGCTTCCTCCGTGAAACTGTCTGGTGCGTAGACCTTTACGGCACCGGACTCGATCTCTTCGTCGGTGACAAATCCTTTGACACCGCCGAAGTGATCGCCGTGGGAGTGCGTGAAGATGATTGCCTTGACCGGAACCTTCGGGCGGTGCTGGTAGTACAACTCCAGCGCGAGAGCGGCTGTTTCCGCGGACATAAGAGTGTCACCGATGATCAACCCGGTGTCGCCCTCGATGATCGTCGTGTTCGACAAGTCCTGGCCGATCACCTGGTACAGACGATCAGCCAGCTTGAACAGTCCACCGCCCTTTCCCATCAGAGTGGCTTGGCGCCACAGACTCGGGTTGACGGTATCCGGTGCATCGCCGTCGGCGAACCCGTAGGCGTCGTACGAGAAGATGAACTGCCCTTTGTCACCTTTGACCAGTCCGCCATCGATGAGCGGTGCCACGAGACCTCGAGAAATCAGTTCGAAGTCGAAGGTGTCGTCGAAAGGAAGGTCACGGAGAACCTGGGCATTTGCCAGGCGAGTCGCTTCGGTGGCGGGCTTGGGGTCGAGTTCGGACGGTGTAGTCATCTTCTCTTACGCTCCTCGGGAACTCGCGGTGACCTGTGTCGGGATATCGGTTCATCCTCGATCCCCACGCAGCCCTCGCGCATCACCCGGAAGGGATGATCAGGTGGCCCGTCCAGCAATCAACAGCGCAACGACGAACTCACGCACCAACGTCCGCTCGTCGTTCTCGTCCGCCCCCGGCACCATGAGCAGCGAGAGAATCACTCGCACGATCCAGCGCGCCCGCGACGCTGTGCCTGCTCCGAGTTCACCGAGCATCGCGACACCAAGTCCGTTGATGACGTCGGATGAATTGGCAAGTTCACCGGCAAGACTCGCATCACCCGGGGTGAACCATGCAGCCAACGTCGGAGTGCTACGCACCGCGGAGACTGCGGTGAGTATGGCCGTCTCCAGACGCTCACTCGGATCGTCGATGGTCGCTACCGATTCCGCGATCGCAGTTCCCAGCCTGCGAGCTTCGCGGTGAACGAACGCAATGTGAAGAGCCTGCCGATTCTCGAAGTACCGATACAAGGTGGCTCGGGAACATCCTGCAGCAGAGGCTATCTCCGCCATACCGACCGCGTTGACGCCTTTCTCGACGAACAATTGCGCCGCACTGTCGAGGATCTTCTCGGCTGCCGCCAAGGCGCGCCCCTCGCCGAGCCAGTCGTTGCTCATGGCCGAGTCACCGCCATCGGAGCCGAGAGCGGACGGCGCACGTAGTTGCCCGGCGCGTATTGCATCGCGTCGATGTCGACATGGAAGTCGGGAATCCGGGAAAGCAACTCTTCCAAAGCAACTCGCGCCTGCATTCGAGCTGCCGATGCGCCCAGACAATGGTGGGCGCCATGGCTGAAGGTGAGGATCTTCTGCGGTCGACGCAAGACGTCCAACTCCGCCGCGTCGGGTCCGTACTTCTCGGGATCACGATTGGCCGCACCGTACATCAGCAGAACCTTACGTCCTGCCGGAATCACTTTGCCACCCAAGGCCACATCTCGCGTCGTGGTGCGTGCCAGTCCTTGGACCGGCGAGGTGAGTCGAAGCAACTCGTCGACCGCGTCGGTGATCAATGCGGGATCGTCCAGCAGGATCTGACGCTGGTCGAGGCGTTCGGTCAGCATCGCCACCGAACCACCCAGCATTCCTGTCGTGGTGTCGTTTCCACCGGCCACCATGGTGAAGGCGAAGCCCAGAATCGACAGCAGGCCGGACATGTCGCCGTCTTCACCGAGTCCAGCGGCGAGTAGGTGCGAAATCGTGTCGTCACCCGGTTCGACCTTGCGGCGTTCGATCAGCGAAGCGAAGTACATCATCAGCTCACCGGTGGCGGCCTGCGCCGTCGTCGCTGCCGCGGCCACACCACCTGCCGAATTGGCAGCGACAATGGCTTCGGTCCAGCCGTCGAACTGGTCACGGTCCGATTCCGGCACACCCAGATAGTGTGCGACAACCATCGACGGCAACGGTTTGAAGAGCTCGACGACGATATCGCCGCTGCCACGCGCTTTCAGCGCCTCGATACGTTCGACGACAAATTCGCGAACCATCGGCTCGACCGCCGATACCTGACGCGGAGTGAAACCCTTCGACACCATGCGCCGGAACTCCGACTGTACTGGCGGATCCTGCATCACGAACGGCGGATTGTCCTGCATCCCGATCTGTTCGAGTTCACCGTAGACAGTGGTCAATCCCTTTGCCGACGAATACGTCTCGTAGTCGCGAGCGGCGTTGTAGACGTCTTCGTGACGGGTGAGCACCCAGTAGTCATCCCGCGGCGCAGCTTCCGGCACAACGTTGTGCACCGGGTCGTTCTCGCGCAATGCGTCGTACATGGCCCAGGGCGAACGCCAGGACTCCCCGGTGGAAGGTACAAACCGTGGCGAATGTGACACAGAAGTTGTCATGACTCGACTATGAGACAAATAGACGGATGTGTCAACGTTCTACGATCAACCGTTCCCACGAGCAGCATTGAGTAACTCGCATCCACGCAGAGCACTATCGTGTGTCGGGTGATCACGGATCCGAAGAATCATCCGAACAGCGCTGACGCCGGGCGCCGCGCCGTGGTTGCGGTCCTGCTCCCCCGCGAACATCTCCCCTTCATCAGGGACTGGTGCCTGCACCACATCGAGCAAGGCTGGGAGGTTGTTCTCTACGACAACACCGGTTCCGTCGGGTCCACCCGCAAGACAAGCGCATTCAGTCTCAACCGTTGGCACGGCCGCAGCGAGGACAAGAGAGGCAACTCTTACGGCGCCTTCACCCGATCGATGTCGGACAGTGAAGTTCAGGTCGCATTCCGCAAAGAACTGCAAGACCTTTCGGTGACGATCGTCGACTGGCAACCGCGCGACGCGGACGGTCGGATCGTGCACGGACAGGTAGAGGCGTACGTCGATTACGTGAGCCGGTACCGCGACACCGTCGCATGGGCAGCATTCATCGACGCCGACGAATACCTCCAACACGCACCAGGATTGGACTGGGAGGTTCTACTTGCCGGCGTTACTCAAGCGGGTTCGCACCGCGTCGTTCTCGATGCTCTGGTCTACGAATCCAGGTGGACGCGCGACGGGCAATTGCGAGACGTCGAGGAATTGAGATGCCTTGGACTGCAAAGCCACGGCTGCAAGAACATCGTCAGGCTGTCGGAGATTTTGCGAGCAGACGTCCACTGGGCCTGGAAGACAACAGGACCCGACACCCTCATACGGCCGGACAGATCGCTCTACTACTTCCGCCACTACCGCGGTTCGGAAGCGATGCTCGACTACACTCCGTTGCCGAACTTCGGACCCCAGGTCTACGAAGAAGGTGTGGATGTACCGGCAAAGATCGACGTATCACAAAGATGAATGTGCCTGCAAGACACAGGTATTCAGTTACCGATAAACCTCCGGCCCGCGCCCCGAAGGCAATGCCTTCAGGTCGCGGGCCGGAGTGCTACCTATCCGAAAAACGGATCAGGAAAGCGGCGCGAGGGCGGTGCCCAGGCCGATGATTGCAGCAACACCGGTGAAGAGGCCGGCCAGTCCGCCGATGCCCTTTGCAATCTCGCCGTAGAGCTTGAGATCTGCTTCTGTGGAACCCATGTCTATCTCCTCATCATGGAATGTGTACGCGGTCCGCGCGCCCGGTATGTAACGGCGCTCACAATATACGTAAGACAGCCGAGTTTTAAAGTGGTGCCACCAAGTGGGACGTAACTCACATCTCATCCAGCGGGAACCCACGAGTAACAATGCGCGATTCGGACAACGCTTCGGGAACCGTTGAATGACGAGCAGGAGAACAGCAGTGGGCAAGTTGGATGGAAAAGTGGCCCTGATCACTGGCGCAGGGCAAGGCGTCGGCCAGGGAGTTGCGTTTGCGCTCGCCAAGGAGGGCGCTTCCGTCGCGGTCGCGGGCCGCACTGAGTCGAAACTCGTCGTCACATGTAACGAGATCGCCGAACGCGGAGGCCGTGCCGAACCGGTGCTTATGGATATCGCCGACGCGGATTCCATCACCGGAGCCGTGGCGCGAACGGTGGAACTGTTCGGCGGCGTCGACATTCTGATCAACAACGCCAGCCTCAACCCGCTCGGCAACGTCCTCGACCTCACTCCGGAGCGCCTTGCCGACGGATTGACGTCCGGCCCCGTCGCGACTCTGCGAACCATGCAAGCCTGTTACCCGTTCATGAAGGAACGCGGCGGCGGGGCAATCATCAACATGGTCAGCTCAGTGGCCGTCCGCTGGGACGCTGCCGGCTACGGCGGCTACGCGGCCGTGAAGGAATCCGTCCGAGCCCTCAGTCGCGCGGCGGCATGCGAATGGGGCGTCGACGGGATCCGGGTCAACGCGGTTGCTCCCCACGCGTCGTCGCCGGGGCTGCAGCGGTGGGCAGATGCACGCCCGGAAGAGGCTGCCGCCTTTGTTGCCGGGATTCCGCTACGGAGGATCGGCGACTGCGAAACGGACATCGGAACCGCGGTGGCTTTCCTGGTCGGCCCGGATGCCGCGTATCTGACTGGAGCAACAATTCCGCTCGACGGCGGTCAGTCGCGCTGGGGCTGAGAGCTGGCGTCGTCGAAGGCAAGCACCGCCGACTTGGCTTCGGCGATCGGGCGGCGGAAAACGAAACCGACCAGAACGGATGCCAAAACCAGCGCGGCCAGAACAATGAGCCCGACCATCCACCACATGGTTTTCAGTATGCCCGAACCGACCTCCGCCGGACGCGCGCCACGGCCGTCGGAAAGCGGCGACAGCCTCGAAAAGTGCTGAACACCAGTCAAATTCCGTTTTGCCCGTTTCCTGAGCTTCTTGAGAAGCCGTGATCGATGACACATATTCGGATCCCGAACCGGAACGAGTGCGTGACTACGACGACACCTCGGTGCATCCTGGCAGGTATGGAATCCGCTGTTTCGGCCCAACTCGTCGACGGAAGCACCCTCACACACCCGTGGGGCGGGACAAGCAACATCACCGATCTCGGCGGTGACGTTCACTGGATCGACTTCGGCGGTCCCAGCGGAGCGCCGCCCATCGTGCTCGTTCACGGTCTGGGCGGCTCGCACCTGAACTGGGTGCGGGTGGCACCGGCGCTGGCGGCGCGCACGCGCGTGTACGCACTTGACCTCGCCGGATTCGGACTCACCTCTGCCCGTGGGCGACACACCGGCGTCGATGCCAACACAGTACTTCTGAATCGCTTTCTCGACACAGTGGTGGGTGAGCCCGCCGTCCTGTTCGGCAATTCCATGGGCGGAATGGTCTCGGCAATGTCGACCCATGCCAGTCCCGAATCAGTCGCCGGCCTGGTCCTGGTGGATCCGGCGCTCCCCCTGCCCGTCCAACTTCCCGATCTGACCGTCGCCGCCCAATTCGCGCTCTACTCGATGCCGTACGTCGGTGAGCAGGTTCTCGGCTTCGGACGCCGAAAGATGTCAGACCGGCAGTTGGCCGCTCAGATGACCAGATTGTGTTTTGCCGATCCGACGCGAGCCGACCCCGCGGTCCTCGACGCGGGTGCTGCCTTGACGGCGATTCGCCGCAACGAACCTACCCAGGATGCCGAATTCCTTCAGGCAGCACGGTCACTGCTGATGACCCTCGCCCGTCCTGCCTCCTATCGAAAGACATTGCGAGAGATCACGACTCCGACGCTCCTGATGCACGGCGATCGCGATCGGCTTGTCCCGGTCGAGGCCGCACGGGCAGCCGCTGCTGCACATCCACACTGGACCACCATCATTCTCGGCGACACCGGCCACACCCCACAATTGGAGATTCCGGACGAGTTCACCCGTCATGCGCTCGCGTGGCTCGATCGCACGGGGCTGATCAGGAGCTGACACGTACCAACACTCCCCGGTGGAACGCCCTTGCCGATCGAGCAAGTGCCCCATCAACTTCGGAGTATCAAGAACGATTCGGCGGTCGTCTACGTTGGCAGGTCCGGCCCACCGGGGAACGCGAAACGGACACATACCCCAAAGCTCTCGAACCCTGGGAATGTGTCGGGGTACGCGCGTAGCGTGAGATTCAGGCCTTCCTCGGCCAAGCATTTCCGCGTCCCCTGCTTGTGTATCCGTTTCGGTTAAGGAGAGTTTTCAGATGCCCGCACGCACAGCGCTCGACGGAACACCCTGTTGGATCGACCTCACCAGCTCCGACACCGAGGTTGCCAAATCCTTCTACACCAACGTGTTCGGCTGGCAGGCGGACACAAACGACGACCCGCAGTACGGCGGCTACGCGATCTTCAGCAAAGACGGGCAGCCCATCGCCGGGCTCGGACCCCAGCAGGAGGGAAACCCCTACGGCAACGTGTGGACCACCTACATCTCCTCGACTGATGCGGCAGCGTCGGCGTCCAAGGCCCAAGCCTCGGGCGGAATGGTCATGATGCCGTCGATGCAGGTCGGTCCTCAGGGCAGCATGGCGATCGTGGGCGATCCGGCCGGTGCCGTCGTCGGCATCTGGCAGGCAGATCAGCACCACGGCTTCGGTTTGGTCGGCGAGGCCGGAGCGCCGGTCTGGCACGAGACCTTGTCCAAGAACTACGCCGCGGTCCTGCCGTTCTACACCGACGTGTTCGGCTGGACTTACGAGTCGATCGGTGACAGCGACGAGTTCCGGTACTCACAGGCCAAGCAGGGCGACACGGTCGTCGCCGGTTTGATGGATGCCAGCTCGTTCCTCCCGGCAGAGGCGCCGTCGTTCTGGCAGGTGTACTTCGGGGCGGACGACACCGATGCGGCCGTCGCCAAGGTCGTCGAATTCGGCGGCAGCGTCTTGCGCGATCCCGAGGACACGCCCTTCGGTCGTCTCGCGTCGGTGGCCGATCCACTAGGTGCCAAGTTCCAGATCTCCACGATCATGGAATGAATCTCCGCGCGGAGGCCGCACCGGTCCGCGGTCTCTGCGCGCTGATCATCTGGAAAGTCCGGATTTGACCGCACAGATTTGAACACTCGCCCAGAAGGTATGCAGTTTTCTGCGTCCAACGCCTAATCTCATGGGATGCCCGCCCCCGCCCCTCTCCTCGATGTGTACTCGCAGCCGACTCTGTCGACGCTTGCGCCGTCGGTACTCGCTTCTCTCGGAGTGAGCGGCGAAGCGAACCGTCTCGATCTACAGCCCAGCAAGAAGACCGTAATTCTGCTGGTAGACGGGATGGGCGCGAATTTGCTCGCCCGCAACGTCGAACATGCACCATTCCTGAATTCACTGATCGGAACGCCCATCCGGGCAGGCTTCCCCACGACGACGGCCACCAGCATCGTCTCACTGGGGACCGGTCTGCCTTCGGGAGCGCACGGCATCACCGGCTACCAGTCCTACGTCGAAGAAGCCGATTCGGTGTTCAACTGGCTGGGTTGGCACAGCGCGGGCAAGAAGGAATCTCAGACCGACTCCATCGTCCCGGAAACCCTGCAGCCGCAGGCCACGACGTTCGATCGCGCCGCCGCGGCCGGCATCACCGTTACAACCGTCGTACCGTCGAAGTTCGACGGCAGCGGCCTCACCCGTGCCGGGATGCGCGGTGCCCAGTTCGCCGGAATCCAGGCATACGGAGACCTCCTCGCTCGCACCGTGGCGGCGTCGAAATCTGCCGACCGCACGTTCACGTACTGCTACATCAGCGAGATCGATGCACTCGGCCACGTCTACGGACCCGAGTCCGAGCCGTGGATCTTCCAACTGATGCTGGTCGATCGACTGGTCGAGCAACTCGCCGCTGCACTCGGCCCGGACGTGAGATTGCTGGTGACGGCAGACCACGGAATGGTCGACGTGTCGGACGAGAACAAGATCGACTTCGACAACACTCCAATTCTGTCCAAAGATGTACTCGCTCTTGCCGGTGAACCTAGATGTCGTCACATCCACACCCGAGAAGGCGCTGCACAAGATGTTGCGGACCGCTGGCGCGCCGAACTGGGTGACCGCATGTGGATCGGGACGAGGTCCGAGGGCATAGTCGCAGGATTGTTCGGGCCTGCAGTGCATTCCGAGTATCACGGCCGGATCGGGGATGTCATCGCCATTGCGTCCGGGGACGTGGCCGTCGTACGTCGATCTGTCGAATCGGGACTGTCCGGCCTCCGTGGACAGCACGGCGCCCTCACTCCGGACGAACTGCTGGTACCGCTCTTGTCCTCAGGACAGCAGTAGGGTTCGCGCCCGGCGAATCTCGGGAACACCGACGACCTTGCATGCGCCCAACAGGACGACGGCACCGACGGCCGCACCCGCCGACAATGAAATAACAGCAGCAAGCCTGGGCTCGGGAACTCGGTTCTGAACCGCCACCACCAAAGCGAGCGCACAACCACCTGCCAGAATTGCCGCCGCCGAAATCCTTCCGACGGTGGCCTGCACGCGACGGAATCCCAACAGCCCGTATCGCTTTCGAAGAAGGATGTGGCCGAGTACCGCTCCGCACACGTAGGAGAACGAGCCGGCGGCACAGACGGCCAGGACCAGCCTTTCGTCACTCGCCGACAGTGACGCAAGAAGGACGAGCGCAGTCTTGGCGACCACCATCACCAGGGCGATCACCGCGGGAGTTCGGGTGTTGTTGTCGGCGTAGAACACTCGCAGCTGAAGCATGACCATCGCAAAGGGCACCAGCCCGAATGCACTGACCGCAACGGCCGTCCCGATCAACCGGGCACTGCTGCCGTCGACCCGGCCGAAGAAGATCAAGGTGGTCAACGAGGGGCCGAACACCATGAGCGCCACAGTGACCGGAATCAGCGCCACCACCGAATACCGGGCTCCCCGGCCGAGATCGGATACGACGCCGACGTCGTCACCCGCAGCAACCGACCTGGCGATCCGCGACATCAGCACCGTCAACAACGACACACCGAGAATGCCGTACGCCACTTGAAACAGCAGATCCGCGTGCGTGTACATCGAGTAGACGTGACGGGAGAGAGTGACCTTCATCGTCACCCACACACCGATCTGGCCGGCAACGACGTACACAAGTACCCAGCCGAGCAACGGCGCCCCGACGCGCACCGGGCGCCAGGTGTGCGGTACGACCCGCACGCGAAGGCGCCACCGAAACCCGTTGCGGTGCAGCGCTCGAGCAACGACGGCGGTTTGCGCCACGATCCCGAGCAGAGTGCCGACACCGATCACCAGAACCTGCGCGGTGGTCATCGACTCGGGAGTCAGAGCCACCGGCCCCGGGATACACAGGAAGACCGCGACCGTCACCAGAAGGACGACGTTGTTGATCACCGGTGCCCAGGCCGGCGCGCCGAATACCGATCGAACGCTGAGCACAGCCGTCATCATCGCCGTGACGCCGTAGAAGAAGATCTCCGGAAGAAGCAAGTACGCGAAGAGCGTCGTGAGCTCTCGTTGAGCCGGATCATCGATCACGGCCGAGACCAGAGGCGGCGCGCACACCACGGCCACTACCGTCACGAGCGCAAGAGCCAGCGCTCCGACGGTGAGAACGCGCTGCGTCTGCTCTCGTTCGAGCGTCCGCCCACGGCTCCGTTGCCGCGTCAGATACGGAAGCAGGACGCTGGCGAGAATCCCGCCGAGGAGGAGCTGATAGACCATGTTCGGGAAGCTGTTGGCCGCGTTGTACGCATCACTGACGAGGGCAATGCCCAGGACCGCGGCAAGGGCAAGGGTGCGGACGAAGCCGGTGATCCGACTGACCGTGCTGGCGAGCGCCACTTGCCCACCCATCTTCGCCAAGCTGCCGCCCGTCTCAGCTGAACGTTCGGACTTGCGTTCGGACTCCCCCACGCTCTCGACCATCTCGCCAGAGTGCCACATCGCAGACGTTCGACGATCCGGACGGAAACGGAAGGGCGCCCCGAACCGTGGGTTCGAGGCGCCCTTCCGTAAGGAACAATCAGGCGGATTCCGCTCCAGCCAACGGCGGCATGACGACAACCTGACCGGCGAAGGACAGGCCCGCACCGAAGGCGAGAAGCAATGCCTTGTCGCCCGGCTTGCACTGGCCGTCGCGCAGCATCTGCTCCATGGCGAGCGGGATCGAGGCCGCGGACGTGTTGCCCGTCTCGGCGATGTCGTTGGAGACGGGGAAGCCCTCGGGCAGCTTCATGCTGCGAGCGATGACCTCGTTGATGCGCTGGTTTGCCTGGTGCGGCACAAAAGCGTCGATGTCTTCGATACCCAGCCCCGACTTCTCCAGGGTGCGAGTGGCGACCTTGCCCATCTCGAAGGCAGCCCAGCGGAACACCGCGGTGCCGGCCATCTTGATCCACGGCCGAGGTCCGGTCGGGTTCTTGGTGTAGTCGAGCCAGCTGGGCTCCTGAACGATGGCGTCGGACTGGCTGCCGTCCGAACCCCACTCGACCGGGCCGATTCCGACGGTGTCACTCGGGCCGACGACAACTGCGCCTGCGCCGTCACCGAAGATGAAGCGCACGCTGCGATCGGTGGGCTCGGTGGCCTCGCTCATCAACTCGACGCCGACGACGAGTACGTGATCAACCGTGCCACCGCGAACGAGGTCGCTGGCCACTGCAAGAGCGGTACAGAAACCGGCGCAGCCTGCCGCGACGTCGAATGCAGCCGGACCCTTGATGCCGAGCTCGTGGGCGACGATGGACGCAGCCTGGGGAGTCTGCAGGTCCCACGTCGACGTCGCGATGATCACGGCGCCGATCTGCTCGGGTGCAATGCCGCTGACGTCCAGTGCTTTACGGGCAGCGCTGATCGACATCGCGAGGATGCCTTCACCCTCGCCGGAGAACCGGCGCGACTTGATACCCGATCGCGTCTGGATCCACTCGTCGGTGGAATCGATCAGCTCGCAGATCTCGTCGTTGGTCACGACTCGCTCCGGGCGGTGAACGCCGAGCCCGAGAAGGACGGACTGCCGACCTCCGGCCACACTGGCAATCGGCTTACCCATTGATCGATCTCCTCGTTGGTTTCTGGTGATGACGCGCATTCGACATCACACGTTACGTACAGGACATAAGCCCCTGCCTCTCAGGTCACCGTTCGATCACGGCAACAACATGAGGCTGGCTCACATTACGCTTCGGTCAGGTATGTAGTCCAGATCCACGATCAGGCGCGCAAATGAGCTAGAACTGCCAAAACACGACGATGCCCGCTTTCGGAAGCCGACAGGCCGAGTTTTGCGAAGATATTTCCTATGTGCTTGCTCACAGCGGTGTCGCTGACGACCAGTTTCCTGGCGATTTCCTGATTTCCCAACCCCTCCGCCATCAGTCCGAGAACCTCGGACTCGCGTGGCGTCAGCGATCTGATCGGATCGTCGGCGCGTCGACGGCTCATCAGTTGGGATACGACCTCGGGATCCATCACGGTTCCACCGTCGACGACCCGGTTCAATGCGTCGACGAACTCGGCTACCTTCCCGACTCGTTCCTTGAGCAGGTACCCGACCCCGCCGGCGCCTCCTGCCAACAATTCACCGGCGTAGCGATCCTCGACGTACGCGGAAAGGACCAGGACGGGAAAGCCCGGGCGAAGCTTGCGCACCTCGATCGCCGCTCGAAGTCCCTCGTTGGTGAAAGTAGGAGGCATCCGGACGTCGAGCACCGCGGCATCGGGGGCGGTCTCCTCGAACACCGTGAGGAACTGCGCGGCGTCGGAGACAGCAGACACCTCGAAGCCCTCTCCGCGGAGCAGCAGTGCCAGCCCCTCTCGCAGGAGAGCGTCGTCCTCGGCAATCAGAATCCGCACGGTAGT
Organism: uncultured Rhodococcus sp.; assembly: GCF_963525155.1. Lineage (NCBI taxonomy): Bacteria > Bacillati > Actinomycetota > Actinomycetes > Mycobacteriales > Nocardiaceae > Rhodococcus > uncultured Rhodococcus sp. Next base: position 44,181 of record NZ_CAURKP010000014.1, on the reverse strand, counting down.
TCCACCCTCATCGTTGTCGGTCCACCCTCCGGGCTCTCCAATACTGCGGTTCCTTCGAAAGCCTCGACCCGGCGTCGAATACCCGCCACGCCGCCGCCCGGGCGTTCGTTCGCGCCGCCGTGACCGTCGTCGATCACGTCGATGAGCATCGTCTCACCCGACGAGTCGTCCGACGTCTCCGTCCGTGCCGTGACGGTGACCCTGCGGGCTCCGCTGTGTTTTGCGACGTTGGTCAAGGCCTCGGCGACGACGAAGTACGCAGCAGCCTCGACGGCAGCCGGGGCACGGCGGAGCTCGTCGATCTCGAGTACGCAGGGCACGGCGGAGCGCCCGGCGAGCGCCGAGATCGCGCCCTCCAGACCCAACTCGTCGAGGATCGGCGGGTAGATGTCGTGCACCAACGTCCGGAGTTCGCTCAACGCCTCGGTGGCCGCATCTTGGGCCCGATGCAGTTGCGGCAGAGCCTGGTCCGGATTGTTCTGCAACGACCGCTCCGCCATTCCCAGCATCATCACCACCGCGACCAGACGGTTCTGCGCGCCGTCGTGCAGATCCCGCTCGATGCGCTTGAGTTCGGCCGAATGCGCGTCGAGCGCCGCAGCGCGGCTGGCCGTCAGGGCGGTGACGCGCTTCGAGAGGTCCGAACGCGTATCCGGCGCAAGCAAAGTCGTGGTCGACCAGCTGATCCATTTCGCCATCGCGGGGATCAACCACCACGCGATCAGGAAGTACAGGATGCCGATCAACGGCATTCCGGCAGCGCCCAGCCACGACGTCACGGGGTACGGGTTGTTGACGGGTTCGCCCGCGGGCATCTGCTGCCAGTACAGCGGGACGGCAATCGCATTGAGCGCACCGAGTGGCAGAGCAATGGTCAGCATCGCCGCGACGAAAGCACCCAGACCATGAATCGACAACCAGGCCGCGTCGCGCCTCGTCGACTGATCGGTGAGGAACCGGCTCCAGTCCCCGAATGTCGGATTGCTGGGCATCGGCGGGTATCGCTGCAGAACAGGGCGTCCGGTGTACGCAGCGGTGCGTTTGCGAGCCAGGCCGGCCCACCACCGGAGCACTCGCACGTACGACGGCAACAGCAACCAGCCGACGATCAGAATCGAGAGCGACAACAGAATGAGACCGACCATCAGCAAGAACAGGGAAACCACAGCTGCCGCGCCCTCGACGAGCACGTACACCGCAGCCCTGGTTCTCTTCTTCACTGCCCCAGCATGCCGCACCACACCGCACGATCCACTACAGCTGGCTACACCATTGATTCGGGACTCTGCTGGATGTCGACGAATGCCGAATCTCCATAGCGTTCTTCCCATGAAGAATCGACACTCGGTCCTCGCCTCGCCGGCCCCTGGTGCCACGGGAGCTCGAACATCTGCCGTGCGACTAGAAGGGGTCAGCAAGGTCTACGGCAACGGCCGCGGCGCCGTGACCGCCCTCGACAACGTCAGCCTCACTCTGCCGCGCAGCACCTTCACCGCCGTGATGGGCCCGTCCGGATCAGGTAAGAGCACTTTCCTGCACTGCGCCGCGGGCCTCGACCGACCGAGCAGCGGATCGGTGTGGCTGGGCGATACCGAAATTTCACAGCTGAAGCCGAAGGCCCGCAGCATCTTCCGTCGCGATCACATCGGTTTCGTCTTCCAGGCCTACAACCTGCTCGGCGCTCTCGACGTCGAGCAGAACGTCACGCTCCCCCTACTCCTCGCCGGGCGACGAGCCGACAAGCAGTACCTGACCTTCGTCCTCGAATCCGTCGGACTCGGATCACACCGAAAGCGCAAACCCTCCGAACTGTCCGGCGGTCAGCAGCAACGCGTCGCCATCGCGCGCGCCCTCGTCACTCACCCCGACGCACTCTTTGCCGACGAACCGACCGGCGCCCTCGACTCCCGCAGCGCCAAGCAGGTTCTGGAGTTGTTGCGCCGGACGGCTGCCGAGTTCGACCAGACCATCGTCATGGTCACGCACGACCCGGTGGCCGCGTCGTACGCCGATCGTGTGCTGTTCCTCGCCGACGGGAAACTTGTCGGGCACATCGACCGCCCGACCCCGCAGCAGATCGCCGAGCGCATGACGCACCTCGGGGACTGGTGATGATGAAAGCGCACACCTTTGCCCATCTGAAAGCGCATCGCTCCGGTTTCGTCGCCGTGTTCGTCTCCGTATTCTGCGCAGCGCTCCTCACCTGCGGTCTGGGTGTGCTGCTGGAATCGGGAGTGCGAGGCGGTGTCTCACCCCATCTCTACGCCGGTGCCGACGCCGTCGTGAGTGCGCCACAGGCGCTCGAGGTCAAGGAAGACGCCGATCAGCCTTTTGCCGAGCGAGTTCTCCTCGACAGCGATACGGTCCGCAAGCTCGACACACTCGATGTCACGGTGGTTCCCGACATCTCCGTCCCGGTCAGCACGGCCGAGGGCGTCGTACTCGATGCACATCCTTGGAACACAGCACAATTGGCACCGTACTCGCTCACCGAGGGGCGCGCTCCGCAGAGCCGCGACGAGGTGGTCTCGACCACGGGCGCCGCGCTCGGCGAGCGAATCACGCTGGCTCACGGCGCGATAGCCGACGAGTACACCGTCGTCGGCACAGCTGATTCGGCTTCGGTGCCGTCACCCGACCGTCCGGCACTCGTCTTCCTCGACGACGCAGAGGCCGAACGGTTGTGGCCGCACCAGAACGCTGTCACCGCAGTCGGATTGATCGCTCCCGAAGGCGTGGATGCTGCCGCTCTCGCCCGCGATGCACTCGCCGGAACCGGTGCGGAGGTCTCGACCGGCACTGCACGCGGAGGCATCGAATTCCTCGACGCTGGTGCTGCGCGGACCCAGTTGATCGTGCTCTGCGCGTCGTTTGCCGGTCTCGCGTTGATGGTCAGTATGTTCGTCGTTTCCAGCACGCTGTCGCTCTCGATCAACGCCAGACGCCGAGAGTTCGCTCTGCTGCGGGCAATCGGAGCCACCACGCGGCAAGTGCACGTCATGATCGGACGTGAAGTGCTGCTCGTTGCTGCTGCGGCGGCAGCTCTCGGCGCGGTGCCCGGATACCTGCTCGCCCGAGTGCTTGGCGCACAGTTCGTCGACGCCGGGGTCATGCCCACCGATTTCGCGCTGGCCTACAGCCCGCTTCCGGCGATTGCAGCTTTTCTGATCTGCGTACTCACTGCCCGCGCGGCAGCGGCGATCGCGGCACGACGACCGGCGAAGCTCGACCCCGTCGAAGCGCTTCGCGAATCCGAAAGCGGCCCGGCGAAACTGAGCCGCGGACGCATCGTCACCGGGCTGATTTTCGGTGCCGCCGGTCTCGGCGCGTGCATCCTCCCCGCTTTCCTGCCCGGCAGCGTGGCAGCCGCTGGAGCCGGTTCGAGCGCACTGTTGTTGATCTTCTCTGTCGCGCTGCTCGGCCCGTTGTTGGTGCGCGGCATCATCAAGGTGATCGGCGGTCCACTGCGCCGTAGTGGGTCGGCGTCCAAAGTTCTCGCTGCCGCCAACGCCGAATCCAATTCGAGGCGGCTCTCGTCGGCGGTTGTTCCGTTGGCTCTCGCCATCGCCCTGGGCTCGGTGCAGTTCTTCAGCCAGAGCACCGTCGCCGCCGAGGCGACCAACCAGTCGATCAAGGGCGTCACCGCCGACCTGATCGTCGGCGCACCAGCCGGTATCGCTCCCTCGCTCCTCGAGTCGATCGCATCGGTGCCCGGAGTGAGTGCGGCAAACCCGGTAGTCCGCAGTCAAGTCCTGCCGGTACCCAGCGGCGAGAAAGGCGGCTCAGCCGACAGCGCGATCGCGGCCCAGGGCATCGACGCCGCCGGCGCCGACGCAACCCTCGATCTCGCGGTGACCGAGGGCGACCTCAGCGCTCTGACCGGCGATACCGTTGCCGTCAGCGAAGACGGGGCCTTCACACTCGGAGCCGAGGTCGGCCAGCGCGTCGACCTCTATCTGGGAGACGGAACACTGGTACATCCGATGGTCGTCGCGAAATATGGTCGCGGCCTCGGATTCGGGGACGTGACCATGCCGATCGAGACTTTGCGTCAGCACTCCACCGACGCTCTGATCGACACCGTTCTGGTTGCTGCCGAACCCGGACGGTCGGCCGAAGTCCAGCAGTCGTTGCTCTCGTTCCCCTCGATCGCCGCGCTGAACCAGGACCAGTTCGGGGCCGCAGGCGAAGATCAGCGTCGCATGCAGTCGTGGGTCAGCATCCTCGCCGTCCTGGTCCTGCTCGGTTATCTGGCAGTCGCCGTCGTGAATACCTTGGTCGCCGCCACTGCGGAGCGTTCCCGCGAGTTCGCGCTCCTTCAACTGGTGGGCTCGCGGACGAGGCAGGTCCGAGCGATGATGCGTATCGAGTCGTTGATGGTGGTGGGAATCGCCGTCGTGGTCGGATCACTGATCGCCCTGCCGCCTCTGATGGGTATCGCCGTAGCGGTGTCCGGGCAGCCGATCCCGGCGATTTCACCGGCGATCTACGGTGCCATCGTCGCCGTGACCGCTGTTCTGGGATTCATCTCCATCGCGATCCCGACGCGCGCCGCCCTGCGCAAGAACCCGATGGACGGCGTCCGTAACAACTGAGTGGCACTACCGTCGTCATCTATGGATGCGGCCGCCTGGGACAAGAAGTACGAAGAAACCGAGCTCGTCTGGGGCGCTCCACCCAACGAGCTGCTGGTGGAATACGCGACGGCCCTCCCCCACGGCCAGGCACTGGACCTGGCGTGCGGGGAGGGCCGTAACGCGTTGTGGCTCGCGACCCGCGGTTGGGAGGTCACCGGGATCGACTACTCGGCCGTCGCGATCGAGAAAGCCCGCACGATCGCGGCCCGCTCGCCCCGATCGGTTCTCGACCGGCTCGACTACCGGTGCGGCGACGTCACCGGCGCGGAGTACGCCTCCCGGAACGGGCAGGGATACGACTTGGCCCTGCTTCTTTACCTTCATCTGCCCGCACCACAACGCACCCTGGTTGTGAACCGTGCCATAAATTCTCTGAAACCTGACGGAATCCTCATGATTTTGGGTCACGACCGAAGCAACATCGACTACGGCGTCGGCGGCCCGAAAGATCCCGAAATCCTTTACACACCAGAGGAATTGATGCAGGAGTTCCAAGGAAGGCTCGAGTTCGAGATCGCCGGAAATCCGCACAGACACACCGAAACGGGAATCGCGGTCGACGCGCTTGTCATCGGACGCAAATCCGGTGTTGGCAATGCAAAGAACGGCTAGTAACATGTATTAAGTTACCGACGAGTAATAAACTTCGGGCGGTACTAGGAGTGCTGGACCGCACCACCTCACTGGGAGAAGCAGAAGACATGGGCCATTACAAGAGCAACGTTCGGGACCTGGAGTTCAACCTCTTCGAGGTTCTCGGACTGGAGAAGCCACTGAGCGAAGGCGCTTGGGGCGACCTGGATGCCGACACTGTCCGCAACATGCTGGCAGAGGTCGCACGCCTGGCCGAGGGACCGCTTGGCGAATCTTTCGCCGATGCGGACCGCAACCCCCCTGTCTTCGATCCCGAGACGCACACCGTTGCACTTCCGGAATCCTTCAAGAAGTCGTTCAAGGCTCTGTGGGATGCCGAGTGGTACCGCATGGGATTGAGCGAAGAGGTCGGCGGCGTGCCGGTTCCCCGCTCCGTCGTGTGGGCCATCGGTGAGCTGATCCTGGGCGCACAGCCTGCAGCGCACATGTACCAGGCCGGACCCGCCTTCGCGGACGTGCTGTTCAACAACGGCACCGAAGAGCAGAAGAAGTGGGCAGCCACCATCGTCGAACGCGGATGGGGCGCCACCATGGTCCTCACCGAGCCCGACGCCGGCTCCGACGTCGGTGCCGGACGCACCAAGGCAATCAAGCAGGACGACGGCTCCTGGCACATCGAGGGCGTCAAGCGCTTCATCACCTCGGCAGACTCGGACGACCTGTTCGAGAACATCTTCCACCTCGTTCTCGCTCGCCCCGAAGGCGCCGGACCCGGCACCAAGGGCCTGAGCCTGTTCTTCGTCCCGAAGACGCACTTCAACTTCGAGACCGAAGAGTTCGGCGAGCGCAACGGCGTCTTCGTCACCAACGTCGAACACAAGATGGGCCTGAAGGTCTCCGCCACATGTGAGGTCACCTTCGGCGGCCACGGCATCCCCGCACAGGGCTGGCTGGTCGGCGAGGTCCACAACGGCATCGCCCAGATGTTCGACGTCATCGAGCACGCTCGAATGATGGTCGGCACCAAGGCAATCGCCACCCTCTCGACCGGTTACCTCAACGCTCTCGACTACGCCAAGCAGCGTGTTCAGGGCGCAGACCTGACCCAGATGACCAACAAGGCAGCACCGCGCGTGACCATCACGCACCACCCCGACGTGCGTCGCAGCCTGGCAATGCAGAAGGCATACGCCGAGGGCCTGCGCGCGGTGTACCTCTACACCGCAGCACACCAGGACGAGGTTGTCGCCCAGCTCGTCTCGGGCGCAGACAAGGACACCGCGTTCCGCGTCAACGACCTGCTGCTCCCGATCGTCAAGGGCGTCGGCTCCGAGCGTGCGTACCAGTACCTGACGGACAGCCTGCAGACCCTCGGTGGCTCCGGCTTCCTGCAGGACTACCCGATCGAGCAGTACATCCGCGACTCCAAGATCGACTCGCTGTACGAAGGCACGACGGCCATCCAGGCTCAGGACTTCTTCTTCCGCAAGATCGCTCGTGACCGCGGCGTCGCGCTCGCTCACGTTGCGGGACAGATCAAGACCTTCATCGACAGCGAAGCCGGCAACGGTCGTCTGAAGGCGGAGCGCGCACTGCTCGCCACCGCACTCGAAGACGTCCAGGCCATGGCTGCCACGCTCACCGGCTTCCTCATGGGAGCTCAGGAGCAGCCCACCGAGCTGTACAAGGTCGGCCTCGGCTCCGTCCGCTTCCTGATGTCCGTCGGCGACCTGCTCATCGGCTGGCAGCTGCTCCGCCAGTCCGAGATTGCTCTCGCAGCACTCGACAACGGCGCTTCCGACAAGGACAAGGGCTTCTACGAGGGCAAGGTCGCCATCGCGTCCTTCTTCGCCAAGAACGTCCTGCCCGAGCTCACCGCTTCACGCGAGATCATCGCGAACACCGAGAACGACATCATGGAGATCGACGAAGCAGCATTCTGATTCGTTCCTGATTCATGAAAAGTGCCGGTCCCGAGAACGTTTCGGGGCCGGCATTTTCGGTTGTCGGCACTCGGTGGTGACTGGTGTCATCTGCGCTCGATGGTCGGGCAACTGATCTGCGCGGACAGTACCGACGTCGTCGGTTGCTCGCCCGGTCGTGCCGCCGTACCCGCCAGGGAAAGCGCCACGCGCCTGCGGTCCGGAGAACTGACTATTTCGACGGACTTGTCGTCGCCACCGCCGAAGGACACGAACTGTCCGCTCTGATCCGAGAACTTCATGATCGCGGACCCGTGCTGACCTGGTTCGGGTTTCTCGTTCACGTAGACCTGCAACTGGAAATCACGTCCCGGATATTCGCCGCCGCCGTCGTACTCGTAGAAGGAACTCGTGTGCACCTCGTAGGCCCACTGACGGTGACCGGCGGGCAGCGAATCCGCCCAGTTGTGCTCGAAACACGTGACGGATCCAGGCAGCGAGACATTGGCTGCGCCGCTCCACCCACCGGACAGGGTGATGGCTCCGTATGGCGCTGCTTCGGACTCGTGCCGATCGGAGGGCAAGGGCGGCACCGTCAAGGGTCCGACATTGCGACCGGTGAACTCGAAAAGCCTTTCGCTCGACACGAACGGGGGCGACTCGCGCTCACCGGCACAGGAGACAACCGACAGGGTGGCCATGACCAGCACCGCGCACATCCCGCGTCTACGAACCGGCACCTCGACTCCCCCGTTCCGTTTCCAACAGAATACATACCGTTCGGTCTCCAAGTTGCCGGACGTGTCCGACACATCCCATTCATGGGACAGCTCGCCCGCTACCGATGTGATTGGGTGAGCACGAACGTCCACTGAACCAGCACTCGGTTCTTTCGAAGGCCGAGTAGATCAACAGACAGGTGATCATCGTGGTCGCACCAGAGCACGCACAACCCGATTACGCCCCTGACCTGGCATTGACCGCCACGGACTTGGCGCTCGACGGCCCATGGGGGCCGGTGTTCGGACCCGTCAATCTCAAGATTCGTGCGGGCGGTGTGACCATCCTCGAAGGCTCGGCCGGTTCAGGACGTACGTCCTTACTTCTGACACTCAGCGGGCGAATGAAAGCCAGTTCCGGATCACTGTCCGTCTTCGGTCGAACGCGTCCCCGAGAGATCTTCGAGATCGCCGGGATCGCCGGGTTCGAGGACATCGACGAGCTTGCCGAGTCCGTCACCGTCCGCGATCTGATCACCGAACAAATTCGCTGGGATGCTCCCTGGTACAAACTCGTCGGACGCGCCGGAGACCGCGAACTCGAAGCGGTGTGCGCTCCCGTCTTCGGCGATCATCCGTTGCCTGCGCTCGGCCGATACGTCAGCGATCTCGGGGAACTCGAGGCGACCCTGCTGCGTATCGCCGTCGCGAACACGAAGAAGCCGGCCTTGCTGGTCGTCGACGATCTCGAACAGGTGCGGCGTGACTCCGAGCGCGCATATCTCGTCGAGCGACTGGTCGAGATGGGGAGCTACCAGACCATCATCGCGTCGACCGTCAACCCGCTGCCCGACGGATCACCCATCGATGCCGTCACCCTGCTCCAAGAAGTCACCAATCCCGACCAAGAAGGGGCGAGGTAACCGCGATGCTCGCTGGAATGTCTCTCGGAACCGAACTCAAGCGGTTCTCCCGCGGCGCGATGCCCAGGATCGCACTCGTCACCATCATCTTGATGCCACTGCTGTACGGCGCGATGTACCTGTGGGCCTTCTGGAATCCGTTCGGTGAGGTCAACAAGGTCCCCGTCGCGCTGGTCAACACAGACCGCGGTGCGATGGTGCAGGGTCAGGAACTCAACGCGGGCGACGAGGTAAGCCAAGCGCTGCTCGATTCCGGTGAGCTCGATCTCCACCTGGTCTCACAGCAGGAAGCCGCTCAGGGAGTCTCGGACGGCACGTACTACTTCTCTCTCACCTTGCCTGAGAATTTCAGCGAGGCCGTGGCCTCCCCGACGACCAAGGACCCCCACAAAGCTCAGTTGCAGTTCACCTTCAACGACGTCAACAACTACCTCGGCACCATCATCGGCCAAAACGCCGCCCAGCAGGTCCTCAGTCAAGTCAGCGACAAGATCGGCGCGCAGTCCGTCGAGACGGTCCTGGTCGGATTGACCGACGCGGGTGCAGGTTTGAAGCAGGCCGCCGACGGAGCACTCCAGCTCTCGGCCGGAGTGAACACTGCCAACGCCGGAGCCGGCGAATTGGCGTCGGGCTCGAAAACGCTGGCCGACAACATGGTTACCGCACGTGACGGCGCAGCCACTCTTGCCGGCGGTACAGCGCAACTCTCGACCGGTATCAATACCGCCACGGACGGTGTCCTCGCACTGACCGACGGTTTGGGGCAGCTCGATCTCGGGGCCGTCCAACTGGGCGACGGCGCAAGCCAACTCAGTGGTGGCGTCACCCAGGTCGTCGACCAGCTGAGCGTACTCGGGAACACACAAGCAGACGTCGCACAGCTGGTCGGTCAGGCAGTGGCCAGCCTTCGACTGAACCCGGATCCCGTCAGCCAACAGATCGCCAACGCCCTCGCGCCTGCCCAGGACATGCTGCGCACTCAGGGCTTCGGCGAAGCGACCATGGGTCAACTGGGCGAACTCAAGAGCGGCGCACAACAACTCGCTTACCAACTCGACGATCCCTCGAGCACCTTCCGCGCCGGGCTCAGCGCCGCGGCCAACGGCGGCGGTGAACTCCGCAACGGCCTGGTACAGCTGCGTGACGGCGGTCAGCAAGTCAACGACGGCGCTCAAACCCTCAGCAGTGGACTGGTTCAACTCACCGACGGCAGCGTCCAACTCTCCGACGGTGCAGCCAAACTCGCCGACGGAACCGAGCAACTCCGTGCCGGGTCTGCCGAACTCGCAACCAAACTCACCGAGGGCGCCGGCCAGGTTCCCAGTTGGACCGATCAGCAGCGAACAGCAACCGCTCAAACCCTCTCCAGTCCGGTCGAGCTGCAGGAGACCTACGAGAACCGGGCAAGCACCTTCGGTACCGGTTTTGCTCCGTTCTTCCTGCCCCTCGCACTGTTCGTGGGCGGCATCATCACCTGGATGCTGCTCAAGCCGCTCCAGAACCGGCCTATCGCAAACGGACTCGGCGCGCTGCGAGTGGTCCTCGCCTCGTACTGGCCGGCCTTGCTCATCGGCATCTGCCAGGTGATCGTGATGTACCTGGTCGTGCACTTCGCCGTTGGCCTGCACCCCACGCACGCCCTCGGCACCGTCGGATTCCTGATGCTCATCACTGCCACGTATATGGCGTTGATCCAGGCGTTCAACGCCATCTTCGGAGTCTCCGTCGGACGCGTGATCACCCTGGCGTTCCTGATGCTGCAACTGGTTTCGGCCGGCGGCATCTATCCCGTGGAAACCACCGCGAAACCGTTCCAGATCATCCACCCGTTCGACCCCATGACCTACGCGGTGAACGGGCTTCGACAACTCACCGTCGGCGGCATCGACTCGAGGCTGTGGGTCTCGATCGCCGTCCTCGGCGGCCTTCTCGTCGCCTCACTCGGGGCCAGTTCACTTGCTGCACGCCGAAATCGGCAATGGACCATGGACAGGCTGCATCCGCCGATCGAAGTCTAGGTCAGGGTCTCCGGCCAAGGCTCCACGGTCAGCGCAGGCCATTCCCTGCGCCACCGTGCTGCCTTGGCCTCGTAAACCTCTCGCGGCGCCAGCACCGGGAGGGGCGGACGATCATGTTTTGAAGCTGCCTCGCACGTGATGCAGACCCTGCCAGGAACCTTTACGACAGGGTCTGCATTCGGCTATCTCAGATATCGTCGGAGCTGCCGATCAGCTCACGTCGAATATTCTATTTCGCGCTCATCGATCGAGGCTTGCCCACCCGCCGCCTTCCATTGATGCGGTCCACAACCCGACCAACGTCAGCCCGTAAAACGCTAGCGTGTTCTTGACACTTCCGGTCCAGAAATCAGACGACATGAGTTCACCCTTCTTTACGAGAGTCCGACAAGGAATTGTTGAAGCGGAAACCTAAGGGCGTAGAACGTCATGGTTGCAAGTTCAGCCAGGTCCGTGCTCATTGCGTTGAGCGACATCTAGTTTCTCCTCAGATTGAACAGGGTCACCGGGGGTAACCGAATGACAGTTGGAGCGGGATATCCATCAGATATGTAAATAACATCGGAAGCATCTGTTCTACGGTCTGCCCCAGCGACGCGGTACCTTGCTGCACGGATCCCATCAGCCCTCTCCTCCACTCGCGGACATGTCGAGCGAGATGGCGTTCAATCCATCAAGCCCGTCGCCTAACGATGTTGCAAAGGACGGGATAAATGCCCGCAGGAGGGCCATGAACTGACCTAACATTTGTTACTCCGTTTCCAGTAGGTAATTGCTCTGACTGTGGCGCGGGGCCAGGTCGGTTTATCCGGCACAACAGTGGTTGCCAAGCGAGGTTTTGGGGAAGCCCGCAACTCCTCGTGGTGCCGACAACTGTACCCAAAATTTGCAAATTAGGAACTCGTTCTAGGAATTTTTCTTGCCATAGATGGAATTCATTTAGTTAGCACTAAAGTCCTAGTACTATAGTTCGGTTCATTAAATCTTTAGGACTAGAAATTTTGCACCGAAAGCGAGATGGAACCGCTTGCAGGATCAGAAAGCCACCCGAATCACGGATTCAGGTCGCGCAGCCAACTTCCCGATCACGGCTTCACGAACACTATTCGGTGGCACAAGAATTGATTGCGAGCCAACCTTACGGCGATTGCCCATAAGCCATGACTTCGAGACGATACCGATGCCGTCCAATCCGTGCCGGACGACCGAATTACATCGAGCAGGCTGCGAGACAAAGCCGCAGAGACAGGCCTGCATTCGTCACAGCCGAAGCAGCATTCGCCATCTCCCTGGCGACACCCGCGCCCATTGTCACAATTGCCGAAACACACACCCGAACTCGCAACACGGCGTCATACGGCGAACGGGTTGGAGCACGGAGACCCGCACTCCAACCCGTCCAGGTTCTTACGATCAACCTTGCAGCCGATCGACTTACTGGTAGTAGAAGTTCACCTTCGAGGCCCTATCCGAAAAGATGAACGCATTGCCATGGAGGAGGAACTCCCCTGCATCGATGACGGCGTCCGCCCCGCCGCCCGACCACTGCCCTGTGCGAGTTGTTGTGCCGTCCAACACGGTCGGAGTGTCGGTGGACATCCTGACCTCACCACCGCTCGTCACGGTGCTAGCCATCGCCGAGTCACCCTGCATGCACCATCCACCCGCGGCATTCGTTGTGGCGGTGAAGGTCGTGATCGGAGTCGTGCTGGAGGATGAGCTGTATAGCTTGCCAGTGACCTGGGCGCCCACTACCGCTTTGGCACCAGAAGGCACGCCCGCCACGTGGGCGTCCGGGCCGACGTAGAAATTGCCACATACCTGATACGCAGAGGATGCGGAAAGAGTTACGGCGGAGCCAGCAGCGCCGACGGTGGCAGCGGATGCAATACCGGTTCCGGCGAGCACCATCGCACCGGCTGCGGTACCGAGCAGGACACCTCTGACGGAATTCTTGGCAGTCAACTTCACGAGTTCTTCCTTCGGTTGAATTGATAGACCCCAGGCGTTCAATTCATAGGCGAGAGCGCGGAGTCCTTAACGCTCCAACCCGATCTGTTCTGACCATCTCTTATCACCAACCGACCTGCTATCTTCGGGGCTATCGCCAACTTCGCATTTATGGCCCTGCTCGCAGGGCTACAGCTTTCCCCAAAGGGAATGCCCTGGTGAGAGCTCGCATTGAACAGGACCCGAAGCTCTGGTGACGTGAGTCACTGTACTCACATTTTGTCCATCCGGGAACAGGTTCTAGAAATTTTTCTTCCAACCTCGATATTTTTCTCAATGAAATTTCGAGCATCGAATGCAAAGCGTTTAAACCGACAATCCAAATAGTCGAGAAGTTTGAAAAGCCACGACAGTCGTCGAGCAGAAAATATTCCGATATATCGCACGTTGCACGAAAAGTCACATAGACAAACCACACTTTCACCGTAGAATGTTCATTTGTTAGTGATGATTGCTATTCACATTGGAGAAACCTTATTAGCACTAAAGAATTAGACGTAAAGTATTAGAAACAATCCACCAAATATCGGAAGAGATTTTCACCATGAGGGGACCCAGACAATCATGGATGAACGTCGCAGCACACTGAAAGTTCGTGAAATTAGCGCAGACGATTCCGAAAGGCGCAAGGTCTTGCGGGGGTTCAACTACCAGAACTACAGCTGGATGCGTTGAATCCGGCCGGTTGTCTCCATGCACGGACGGACGAGACAGCAGGGTCGACACGAATCGGCCACAGTTCGTGGCCGTGGCGGACGCACTGCGACCAGGGAAGACACGCCTCTCACGCCGAAATCGGCAATGGACCATGGACAGGCTGCATCCGCCGATCGAAGTCTAGGTCAGGTTCTCCGGCCAAGGCTCCACGGTCAACGCGGGCCATTCCCTGCGCCACCGTGCTGCCTTGGCCTCGTAAACCTCTCTCGGCGCCAGCACCGGGTTGGGGCGGACGATCATGTCGAAAAGATCGTCGTATCCATGCGGGGCATACACGTCCAAGGTCCCATCCGATCCCTTGGTGATCCCGAAACAGCAAGTTGTGGAAGCGAAGTGGTCGACAGCGTCGCGGCAACTGGTGAACGGAACGCCGGGAATCCCGAAATGCTGCTCGTACCACAGGTGCACGCGGGCTTCGTTGCGTACTTCGACATCGGCATCCACATCGGCGAACAGTTCTGCCGCCGAACGAATCACACGGTCCTCCGCGTCGTAGCTCAGATCGCCGGCGTCGAAGTAGAACAGGTCGTAGTCCTTGATTCCGGCGCCGAGATCACGGCCGTCGATGTGATTCCAGACGGTTTGGAAGAGCCCACCCGCCGTCAGGTACCACTCCGGCAATCCCAGCTTCGGCGCACGATCCACGATCGTTGCGACCACCGGATTGGCCAGGGCGATCTGGAGAAATCGTTCACGCATGCTCTTCAGCCTCTCATATGACAAGCAAACTTGACATCTAGTGACAAGTATTCTTTACTTTTTGCATGACTGGAAAGGCCGGCGACAACAACGTGCGGGAGCACCGACGCCTCGCCGGCCTCACCCAGGCGCAACTGGCCACGGCAGGTCAGGTGAGCAGACAGAGCATCGTCTCCGTCGAACGCGGTGACTATGCACCGAGTGTCTACCTGGCACTTCGCCTGGCCCTGGCGCTGGGGACCACCGTCGAAGCGCTCTTCCCCTTGCCCGAATCGGAACTCACCACAGAAATTCCAGAGGAGACGGCATGAGCACCATGATGAAGGCACTGCGGTTCGTCGGAGATCTGGACGACGACTTCTACAAGGACGAGCGTCAGCGCGACGTCTGGAACGAAGCCTCGGCGGTGGGACTCCAGAGTGTCTTCTGGGCAATATTCGTCAGCTCGGCGATTCTGCCCTGGGTCACCGGCCGAACAGGTGCGTGGATCTCGCTCGCCCTGCTGATCGTTGCGTTGTTCGGCTCGTTGATCACGATCATCTATGCGAAGCGCCGCGATGTGGACGTGTACCTGCTGTCCACCTACGGCCGCCCTCGCGTGGTGATCAGCATCGCGCTCTACCTCGTGGCCGCTGTCGGAATCATGGCCCGTCTCGAATTCGATTCGTACGAAGAATCGTCAACCTGGGTCGGCGCGCTGGTAGGCGCCATCATCGGCGGTGGCATCGCAATCGCAGTCGTCAAACTTCACCAGCAGCGCGCCAAGCGACGCGACGCGGCCGAAGAACTTCTCTGAATTCCGGAAGTCTGCCCAGCACAACGGAATCCATAGAGTTGGTAAAATCGTGCCAGGTCAACCGATCGCGAGTAACGTCGAAACGGTGAGCACTCGCCTCGGATACCAGATGCCCAACTTCAGCTACGGCGGTCCGGTCAAGGACCTCTTCCCCACCGTCATAGCGCAGGCCCGCGAAGCCGAAGCCGCAGGCTTCGACACTGCATTCGTGATGGATCACTTCTACCAACTCCCCGGAATCGGAGCGCCGGACGCCCCGATGCTCGAGGCCTACTCGGCGCTCTCCGCGCTGGCGACGGCCACCGAGACCATCCAGTTGTCTGCACTGGTCACGGGAAACACCTACCGCAATCCGCCCATGCTCGCCAAGACCGTCACCACCCTCGACGTGGTGAGCGGCGGTCGGGCCATCCTGGGCATCGGCGCCGGTTGGTTCGAACTCGAACACAATTCGTTCGGATACGAGTTCGGAACGTTCACCGAGCGCTTCCAGAAACTCGACGAAGCACTGCAGATCATCGCGCCGATGCTCCGCGGTGATCGCCCCACCTTCGACGGCAAGTGGTACCACGTCAAGGACGCCATCAACGAGCCTCGCGTCCGCGACGACCTGCCGATCCTGCTCGGCGGTGGCGGTGAGAAAAAGACGTTCGGCCTCGCCGCTCGCTTCGCGGATCACCTCAACATCATCTGCGACCCGTCGGAACTGCCGCGCAAGATGGAAGCACTTGCGGCACGCTGCGACGAAGCCGGTCGCGATCCCGCAACCCTCGAGACCAGCTTCCTCACGTTCATGATGATCGACGAGGACGGCGACAAGGCTCGCGCCCATCAGCGAACGTTTCTCGCGGAGCGTGGCCTCGACATCACCACGGCGCCGGAAGACGTGGTCGCCAAGGCCACCGAACGCCATTTCGTCGGCAGCCCGGACGACGTCGCCGAGCAGGTTCAAACGCGCATCCTCGACCACGGCATCGACGGCGTCGTGATCAACCTGATCACCAACGGCGAAGAGCCAGGCATCGTCGACCTCGCGGGCCGCACCCTCGGCCCACTCGTCGGCAAGTAGTTCCCTACTCGCACTTCACGATCGGCACCGGGTCGTACTTGACGGTCCGGGTGTTCGAGGAAATCTCGGCGCCACTCGCGTGGTCGGTGATCACGCGAGTGTCGCTGACCGTGAACCCGGGCGCACCGCTCGAAGCCACACAGCCAGGCCCCTCCGGCAAGGTCACGGTGTTCGGCGACGTCGGCGACGTCCGCGGGCCGGTCGTCGACGTGACATCGACAGTTTTGGTTCCCCAGATCCGAACGGTGATGTTCGACGACGTCGCAATCGTCTCGATCATCACGCCGGTCTTCGCCGGATTACGGAACTGCAGGTCGATCGCACCATCGAAGATGGTCGCCTCACGAGCCTCGGGGTACCGCGAGATGTAGTAACTGTGCTCGGTGTGCGCGACGTCCTCCATACCTGCGAAATACGTCGCGTTGTAGAGCGTCGTCGCGAGCTGGCTGATACCGCCGCCGACAGCCTTGTCCGGGCGACCGTTGTTGATGATCCCCGACTCGATGTATCCCTGCGCCGCACCGCGCGGGCCCGTGTACTCGTTGAGCGAGAACGTGTCACCGGGCTTGATCACGGCCCCGTCGATCTCCGACGCGGCCAGGCCGATGTTCACACCAGACGCGTATTCGAAACCACCGGTAGTGAATTCGCCGATCACCTCGTTGATGCCGAGGGCCTCCGCGGCTTCGGTGGTCAACGCCGGCGGGACCGGTCCGTAAACGGCGGGCGTTGCCCGAGAAGCCGTGCTGCCCAACAGAACCGGAAGTTCCTTGACCGTGTCCGGCCAGTTGATCAGATCACCGACGACACCGGGCACAACCGACGGTTTGCCACCGGCGAAGGTGAACGACGCGTCCTTGGGTTGTACTTCCGTCGACGCCAACTGCGGAGTCAGAATCTTGATCGCAGCATCCGTGTTGTACTGCGGAGTCAGCCCACCCGAGCCGTCGGGTGTGAAGGTCAGAACCTCGCCGATCTGATCGACGCCGAGTGTCGCGACCTTGCCGTCACGGCCGTTGACCACGACGTCACCCGAGACAGCTGGAATAGCGATCTCCTGCAGCGCGCGATCGACACCGGCCTGAGTGACCGTCACCGGAACCTCGTCGACCGGAAGATCGACGACGTCACCATCGGACCATTCGGCGGCGAAGGTCGAACCCGCCTGCTGCGTTTCGAGCGCCTGACCGGCAGCGGGCGAAACACCAGTCGCCTTCCCGTTCTCGAACACGACTGCACCTTCGACGGGCGCACGATCGCTGTTCGCCGCGAGCTGCGCCATCGACGCATCCAACGCACCCTGGTCGACCGCCGACACCACGGGCACCTCGCGGGAGCCGAAGAACGACGTGATGCGGGTGATCGGGTTGATGGGCTGAGCGTTCACGCCCGACAGCGTCGCCGACCAGTCGACGTCCACACCCGCAGACGCGGGAACGATCTCGGAGTCGACGCCGCCTGCATGTACCGCTACCGGTTCGACGAGCCTCGGGCCGAGTTGGGCGCGCAGCGTGGCTTCCGCGTCGGCGGGCGTGAGATCACCGATGTCCACCCCGGCGACCTGAGTGCCGCGTGGTGTCTTCCCGGACGAGGTGAAGATGTCCACTCCGTAGGCAATCGCTGCGACGGCAAAGATGGCGCCGACTGCTATCGCCGGTTTGACCCACTTGCGGGAAGACTGCGAAGCGGGCGCCACCGGTTGTTGCGGTGCCGGGGGTGCAACTACCTCTGGTTCTCGGACAACAGGCTCGTACTGCTGCTGGATGGGTTCGAGTTGCTGGGTGTCGTACTGCTGCACAAACTCGGGACGCGGCGGCTTCGGGGGAACCACCACTGCCGGGGGCTCGAACTGCTCTGTCTGCTCGTCGATGGCTTCTGTCGCCGGAGCCGAGTCGACCACTTCCGTCGGCGGTGCGTCCTCCGCTGGGACGACAGGGATGACGGTGGTGACCTCGTTTGCCGATTCGTCGACTGTCGCTTCCGTGGAATCGCTTGCTTCTTCGTCGACAGGCCTTGGTGCTTCGGCTGGTTCAGGTTCTACTGATTCAGCCTCGACAACGGCCTCGGTGTCCTCAGGGGCCTCGGGTTCCTCGACCGACTGGGGTTCCTCGACCGACTGGGTTTCCTCGACCGACTCGGTCTCTTCGACCGCCTGAGGTTCCTCGACCGACTCGAGTTCCTGTTCCGGGAGGGACGAGTCCTCGCTGTTCGTCTTCTCGACGGACGGACCCTCTTCGTCACTCACCTGTTGGCTCCTCGCTGCATCAACCGTCGCTGCGGCGCTCACCGACAACTCACTACAGGATATCCGGACATACGAGAGCCCCGCGCTGCTGCCAGGTCGGGGGTCAGGCAGCAACACGGGGCTGTCATGAATATCGGTAGCTATTCTGCAGCGTTACACGCCTGCGCGAAAAAGTTTGCAAAGAGTTCGGGGATCCGGCCACCCCTCGTGGCCGGATCCCCGATTACGCATCCCCTCGCGACGATCACTGCAGGTGAGCGCAGTTTTCAGTCGCATGGGGAGATTGTGGAGCGGTTACCGCTCGATGATCGCCGTGACACCCTGGCCACCGGCCGCACAGATCGAGATGAGGCCGCGGCCCGAACCCTTCTCCGCGAGCATCTTTGCGAGGGAAGCCACAATACGTCCGCCGGTTGCCGCGAATGGGTGACCTGCAGCCAAGGACGATCCGTTGACATTGAGCTTGCTTCGGTCGATCGATCCCAATGCGCCGTCGAGGCCGAGGCGTTCCTTGCAGTACTCGTCCGACTCGAAGGCCTGCAGGGTTGCGAGAACCACCGAAGCGAAGGCTTCGTGGATCTCGTAGTAATCGAAGTCCTGCAAGGTCAGACCGTTGCGGGCCAGCAAACGCGGGATCGCGTACGTGGGAGCCATGAGCAACCCGTCTTTGCCGTGGACGTAATCGACGGCAGCGGTTTCGGAATCGACGAGGTGCGCCAGAACCGGAAGATTGCGCTCGGCTGCCCACTCGTCGGTGGAGAGGAGCACTGCAGAAGCGCCGTCGGTGAGCGGCGTCGAGTTGCCTGCCGTCATCGTCGCGTCGCCGAGCTTGGTACCGAAGACGGGCTTGAGCGTCGACAGCTTCTCGACGGTCGAACCGGGACGGAGGTTGTCGTCGCGGGTCAGGCCGAGGAACGGGGTGACGAGGTCGTCGAAGAAGCCGCGGTCGTAGGCAGCTGCCATGTTCTTGTGGCTGGCAGCGGCAAGTTCGTCCTGGTCCTCGCGCTTGATGCCGAATTCCTTGGCAGTGATCGCAGCGTGGTCACCCATCGACTTGCCGGTGCGAGGCTCGCCGTTGCGCGGAATCTCCAGGCCGAGCATGCCCGCACGGACGTTGCCGAGCAGCTTGATGCGGTCGCCCGTGGACTTCGCGCGATTGAGGGAGAGCAGGAACTCGCGCGCCTGATCGTTGACGCCGATCGGGGCGTCGGACGTGGTGTCCGTGCCGCCGCCGATGCCCGAATCGATGCGGCCGGCCGAAATGGCGTCGCCGACGGCGATGATCGACTGCAGTCCCGTGCCACACGCCTGCTGAAGGTCGTACGCCGACGTGTACGGGCTCAGCGCGCTGCCGAGAACGGACTCGCGAATGAGATTGAAATCACGGCTGTGCTTGAGCACCGCACCGCCGACGACCATGCCGAGCTTCTCGCCCTGCAGATTGAATCGGCTCACCAGACCGTCGAGCGTCGCAGTGAACATGTCCTGGTTGGACGCCTGTGCGTACGCCTTGTCCGAGCGTGCGAACGGAATGCGATTTCCGCCGACGATCGCAACCGGACGGCGCTGACCTGCAGAATTTGCAGCGGCTGCGGCCGGTGCAGTGCGCGGTGCGGCGGGCTTTGCATTTGAACGGGCTTTGCTTGTCACTTGCGTCTCCAAGGATGGTGCGATTACCTGTTGAAGACTATTCTTACTCAGTAGTAAGTTACTTGTCTATCGCCGCATTCTTTCGATTGCCCGGTGAGAGACAACCCGAAACACAACAGAAGGTAGGACCGTGGCAGCCAGCAAGGGAGCTCCCGACCTCTATTCACAGTTCCTCTCGTCCGCCCCCGGCGCATTCATCGCGTCGAAGGCCGGCCTGCCCAGGCCCGAGAACCTGCGTCGCTACAAAGCAGGGGAACCCGCACTCGCCGGACCTGTCCTCATCGGCGGCAAGGGTCGACTCGCAGAACCACTTCGCGTACTGCTCTCCGACTACCCGGCGGCTCAGGCACACGACAGCAGCTTCGGTGGACTCGTGTTCGACGCCACCGGAATCACTCAGGTCAGCGAGCTCGAGCAGCTGTTCGAGTTCTTCCAGCCCGTAATCCGCAACCTCGCACCGTCGGCTCGCGTCGTCGTTCTCGGCACGACGCCGGAAGAAACGTCGAGCGTCGACGAGCATGTCGCGCAGCGCGCTCTGGAAGGCTTCACCCGCAGCGTCGGCAAGGAGATCAAGCGCGGCTCCACCGCTCAGCTGGTCTACGTCTCCCCCAAGGCATCCACCGGACTCTCCGGCGTGGAATCGACTCTGCGCTTTCTCCTTTCGGCAAAGTCCGCCTTCGTCGACGGCCAGGTCATCGTCGTCGGCGCTGAAGATTCCGTCGCGCCCGCAAGCTGGGACAAGCCGCTCGAAGGCAAGGTTGCCGTCGTCACCGGCGCAGCCCGCGGTATCGGCGCCACCATCGCCGAGGTCCTGGCCCGCGACGGCGCGCACGTCGTCTGCGCTGACATCCCGGCCGCCGGCGAAGCGCTGTCCGAGACCGCGAACAAGGTCGGCGGCACGTCCCTCGCCCTCGACGTCACGGCAGCCGACGCAGCCGAGGTCCTCGCAGCTCACCTCCTCGAGCGTCACGGTGGAGCGGACATCATCGTCCACAACGCCGGCATCACCCGCGACAAGACCCTCGCCAACATGGACGAGGGCCGCTGGAACATGGTCATGAACGTCAATCTTCTTGCACCGCAGAAGATCACCGAGCACCTCGTCGAGAAGGGCGCTCTCAAGGAAGGCGGCCGCGTCGTCGACGTCTCCTCCATCGCCGGCATCGCGGGCAACCGCGGCCAGACCAACTACGGCACCTCCAAGGCCGGCGTCATCGGCCTCGTACACGCCGAAGCTCCCGTCCTGGCGAAGAAGAACATCACCATCAACGCCGTCGCACCGGGCTTCATCGAGACCGCCATGACCGCAGCCATCCCCTTCGCCACCCGCGAAGCCGGCCGCCGCATGAGCTCGCTCCTGCAGGGCGGCGAGACCGTCGACGTCGCCGAGACCGTCGCATACTTCGCCAGCCCGGCCTCCAATGCCGTTACGGGACAGGTCGTTCGCGTCTGCGGCCAGAGCCTCCTGGGCGCATGATGGCAACAAAGACCGTCGCGCTCACCGAGCAGCCGAAGACCCTCGACATCTACTCCCGCGCGGTACTGGGATTGTTGCCGTGGAACAAGTCCAACTCGCGCTCGGTGCCACAGCAGACCTTCACCCTCACCGGACTGAAGGTCGACACCGACAATCTGGCGGCGTACTGCCGCGTGACCGGACTGCGGTTCGGCGACACTCTGCCGATCACCTACCCCTTCACCTTGGCCTTCCCGACCGTGATGAAGCTGATGGTGTCGAAGGACTTCCCCTTCGCCGCCGTCGGCTCCGTTCACGCCGAGAACGTCATCGAATCACTGCGGCCCATCTCCGTCAGCGAACCGCTTGACCTCTCGGTGCATGCCGAGAACCTGCGTGAGCACCGCAAGGGCCTGCTGATCGACGTGATCACCGAAATTCGGGTGGGACGGGAACTGGTCTGGCGACAGACCTCGAGCTTCCTGAACCAGCAGAAGACCTCCCTGTCCGGCCAGCCCGGTCCGGAGCCCAAGGCCGACGAGGTCCCCCCGATGCCGATGAGCACCATCCGCGTCGACCAGACCACGATCAGCAAGTACGCCGCTGTCTCCGGCGACCGTAATCCGATTCACGTCTCGTCTCTGGGCGCGAAGGCTTTCGGTTTCCCGAAGACCATTGCTCACGGAATGTGGAGTGCCGCGGCAGTTCTGCGGACCGTCGAGGGGTCCGTCGCGGACAAGGTCACGTACAGCGTGCGTTTCGGGAAGCCGATTCTGCTACCGGCGACGCTGAATGCCTACGCTGATCGCACCGACGACGGCTGGGATCTGTCGCTGCGTCACCCGAAGAAGGGTTACCCGCACGTCACTGCGACGCTGCGCTGACCTAGGACTGAACTGGGTTGGGCTGGTGCGTTTCCGACCCCGCCCCGACAGTGTGAACGTATCGCTCCCCCTGTTCAACAAGGGGAGCGATACGTTCACGCGATGTGACTGGGTGGCTATTCGGACTTCTTCTTGCCCGACAGACCGCGCCACGCGAGGGATTCGAGTAGATCCGCTGCGGCATCCACTTCGATTTCCCCACCCGCGACTCGGTCGGCTACTGCCTCACCGGCGCCGACGAGCGCGATGGCGATGATCCCGTAATCGTGCGCGGCATCAGGATCCTTGGTGCTGGACTCGAGCAGATGCGCGGTCAACTCGATCAACCGATCGCGACTGGACTGCACGGTGCCCGCAAAAGCCTGCTGCCCGACGGCCTGACGGTAGAGCACCATCCACGACTTGCGGTTTGCGCCCACGAACCCGAGGAAGCCCTCGAGAGCGGCGCGCAATTGTTCACGCGGAGTCAGGTTCGGCGCGCCGGCCGGGGCGAGGGCCTCAAGGAAGCGGAGTCCTTCACGATGAATGCACGCCGCGAACAGCTCTTCCTTCGAGCCGTAGTACAGGTACAGCATCGGCTTCGAGATCTCGGCCTTGGCCGCGATGGTGTCCATCGAAGTTTCGTGAAATCCCCTGTCGGAGAACACGTCCACAGCCGCGTCGAGCATCTGCTGCTCACGCACTGCGCGTGGCAGTCGCTTGGTACCGCCGGCCATGCTTCCTCCAACCACAGGGTAAATGACGATCTTACTCTACGGTAAGATTGCGCGTCGAATCCTGACTTCGACTCAGCAGGTCACGGCACCTTTGGTAGCGGCAACTGTGACCACGGCCTGATCGACCCGCGTCTGCGGAAGCTCACCCGACGCGACGGCCTGCTCGAGATGGTCGAGAACCCGCGGAACGTCGTCGGTGGTCAGCCACAATGCCTGATCGACTCCAGCCACCAGCGCAGCCTGAACCGCGTCGGCAATATCGTATCGGTCGGTGATCGCCTGCATGCCGCTGAGGTCGTCGGTGAACACCGGACCAGTGAACGGCGCTGCGCCGTAACCCACTCCGTCGCGAAGCAACGCGACGGCGGCGGGGCTGATGCTGGCAGGGGTACCGGGCTCGGTCAGACCGGGAACCTCGAGGTGACCCATCATGACGCCGACTCCGGTTCCCGACAGCTCGCGGAAGGGAATCAGGTCCGACGCGATCAGATCCTGTAGCGGCGGCGTTGTCACCTCACCCCGGTGCGAGTCACCCGACGCGCTGCCATGCCCGGGAAAGTGCTTGATCACCGGGAAGATTCCGGCATCGCGCATGCCCTGCGCGTACGCACCGGCGTAGGCAACCACGGTCTGGGGGTCGTCGGAGTACGAGCGGTCCCCGATCACGGAGTCGTCGGGTTGGCTGCTGACGTCGACGTCGGGGGCGTAGTTGACGGTGATCCCGAGATCCTTCAAACCGCGTCCACGCTCGAGTGCCATCTGGTACGTCTGTTCCACTGTCATGGTCTGCGCCGTTTCCCTGGCCGACGGATCGGGCCCGAGGATGTCCGCGACGCGCGAAACCCGTCCACCTTCTTCGTCGATCGTCACCATCAACGGCAACTTCGACGCCGAAGCAACCTGCGGCACTTCGCGATTGGTGAGCATCGACTGATCGGTCCAACTTCCGACGAAGATGCCGCCGATCTCCTCGTTCTGCACTATCGACAACGCGTCGTCGGTCCCGGTGACGCCGACGTTGAGCAGCTGGGCAAGTTTCTGACGCAAGGACAGCGAGGCTAGAAGGTCACTACCGCACGACGCGGCGACGGGTGCGGAGCTGGACGCCGCAGGCGTCGACGTGATCTCGGAGGTGGTGCTGGTCGGGGCGCTCGAAACCGGATCGGCGGTCCCGTTTTCGCCCGAGCATCCCGCAACCAACCCTCCGCACAATGCAATGGTCGTCGCAGCCTTCAGAAACTTGATCCGCATACCTCGACCGTAACGGACCCGGTACCCATACACTCCCTCACGGGCACATCGGGACGGTAGCCTGGAAGAGAACCGATTCCCCCGCTGACGAGGAGGTCGTGATGCCACAAGGTCTGATGCTCATCGCGTACGACGGTTCCGACAACGCCAAGCGTGCAGTCGACTACGCGGGGCGTTTCCTCTCCGCCAATCGCGCTGTTCTCGTCACGGCCTGGGAGCCGATGGTTCGCCAGGCCGCTCGCATGTCCGGCCTGTCCGGGGTGATGCAACCGGAGTGGGTTCCCGACGACGACGTCGAGGACATCGCGTACACCGACGCCAAAGTCACCCTCGCCGAGGGTGTCGCACTGGCCGAGGCCGCGGGCCTGACCGTCGAAGGTAGAAGCGCCGAGTGCCGCTCCGCGATCTGGTCTGCAATCTGCGAAACCGCAGACGAATTGGACGTCGACATCATCGTGACCGGCACCCGAGGCACTACGGGTTTGCGGTCGCTACTGCAGAGCAGCGTCGCGGATCATGTTCTGCGTCACAGTCATCGGCCGGTGTTGATCGTCCCTCCGGGGAAGTGACCTTCGCGCATTCCTGATCCGGGGCCGACTAGTGTCGAAAGCACCATGGACGGTTTTGTTCTCTCTCGCCCCGATCACAGCGTGGTCACCCGCGGCGTACGACGCAGCTTCGGCAGCTCCGACGCGGCCACCCACGCTTTGTCGGCAGGTACGACAAAGCTGATCGTCGGAGCGCTGCCCTTCGACCCGGCTGCCGCAACGGCGTTGTACGAACCTGCCGAGGCGACGATCGCGTCGCGGCCATGGCAACCGCGCGATCCCCAGGCCCTGCCCACGACCCGGGTTGACCGGGAGATCCCGTCGTCGTCGGAGCATCTTCGCCGGGTGGAAAAGTTGATCGGACGCCTCCGCAGCGGAGAGATCGACAAGGTTGTCGCGGCTCGCACCGTGGAACTTCGGACGCAGACTCCGATCTCCCCGACCGCGCTCGCCGCTCGCATGACGGCGCTCAATCCCGTCGCCAACACCTTTGCCGTCGACCTATCTGCTGCGGGAGCCGAATTCGAGGGCCACAGCCTGGTCGGCGCAACGCCCGAGGTATTGGTCAGTCGACGCGGGCGCGTCGTGACGTGTCGCCCGTTGGCCGGGACCACAAAGCGATCCGCCGACTCCGAACAAGACCGCGAGGCCGGCGAGAGCCTTCTGCGTTCGACGAAGAATCTGGCCGAGCACGCCTTCGTGACGGCGTGGATCCGCGAGGTCCTGCAACCGATGTGCAGTGATCTGTCGGTACCGGCAACTCCCGAACTGACCAACACTCACGAGGTCTGGCACTTGGCCAGCCCGATCCGCGGCACCCTGCGAAACGACACCACTGCGCTCGACCTCGCCATCGCTCTGCATCCGACGCCCGCGCTGTGCGGAACACCCACCGACGTGGCACTGAAGGTGATCCGCGAGACCGAGGAACCGCGGCGTTTCTACGGCGGCGCCGTGGGATGGTGCGACGAGGCCGGCGACGGTGATTGGGTGGTTGCCATCCGCTGCGCCGAGATCAGTGCAGACGGCCTCAGTGCCTGGGCCAGCGCGGGTGGCGGAATTGTCGCCGAATCGGATCCGCAGGACGAACTCGACGAGACGTCCACGAAACTGCGCACCCTGTTGACCGCGCTCGGTGCCGAAACCCTCGACTGACCAGCACGTCACGAGGGTAATCGTCCGGATTCTCGAGTGCGGGTGATACCTTGACCCGAGCAGTTCGTACGGGCCGGTAAGTCCGTCCGACCGTGAACGACCGACTAACGACCAATTGGGAGATCCGCGATGACGAAGTTCCTTGTCCCCGGTGTGGCCAGCGCTGTCATCGGTGCCGTTCTGGGTGCCGGCGTCATCTTCGGTGTCACGGCCGCCGCGTCGGACAACACTCGTCCCGAGATCGACCGCAGCGGAAACGCAGATTCTTCCGTGCTGAACCAGGTTGAGTACGGCAGCCGCTGAGAGCGCAGGCCTCGCGAGTTCCCGTTCTTCCGCCGACGCAGCGGTGTCTTCGGTAGACACCGCCCCGTCGGCAGAGCCCCTGTCGAAGCGGTGGCTGTTCGGCGCCTCCGTCGTAGCGTTTCTTCTCACTTTTCTGCAATCGCCGGGTCTGATCACCGCTGACACCAAGTACGACCTGACGCAGAATCCGTTCGGTTTTCTCGAACGCGCGTCGCATCAGTGGAGTAGTCAGGCCCCGCTCGGCCAGGTTCAGAACCAGGCCTACGGATATTTCTTTCCGCACGGGCCGTTCTTCGCGCTCGGCGAGTTGGCGAACGTTCCGCCGTGGATCACTCAGCGCGTCTGGTGGGCGCTGCTTCTGATCGCAGGTTTCTGGGGAATCATCCGAGTTGCCGAGGCTCTCGGTATCGGCAGTCGTAGTTCGCGCGTCATCGCAGCGGTTGCCTTTGTTCTTTCTCCCCGCGTGCTGACCACTCTCGGTTCGATTTCCTCGGAAACCCTGCCGATGATGTTGGCGCCGTGGGTGTTGTTGCCGGTGGTTCTGGCCTTCGGCCCTGTGCGTGGAAAAGGAGTCCCTGAACTCCCTAACCGCTCACGGGGGTTGAGGCGGTTGGCCGCACAATCCGCGCTTGCCGTCGCCCTCATGGGTTCGATCAATGCCGTCGCCACCGCCGCAGCCTGCCTGGTCGCGATCATCTGGTGGCTCTCGCACAAACCCAACCGAACGTGGCTGACGTTCACCGCATGGTGGGCGCTGTTCGTCGCACTCGGCACTCTCTGGTGGATCGTGCCGCTACTGCTGCTCGGCAAGATCAGCCCACCGTTCCTGGACTACATCGAGTCCGCCGGTGTCACCACTCAATGGGCGTCGCTCGCCGAGATACTGCGCGGCACGGACAGTTGGACCCCGTTCGTCTCCCCCGAACGCATTGCCGGCGCCGTTCTGGTCACCCAGCCCGCAGCAGTTGTCGCCACCGGTCTGGTTGCCGCTGCCGGCCTCGCCGGACTCTGCATGCGGTCCATGCCCGCTCGCGGCCGGCTGACGCTCATCCTGTTCGTCGGTATCACCGGTCTGGCCGCGGGGTACGTAGGTGAACTCAGCTCGCCGGTATCGGAGTCAGTGCGTCTGTTCCTCGACTCGGCGGGCGCGCCGCTGCGCAACGTCCACAAGCTCGAGCCGTTGGTCCGTCTACCGCTGGTGCTGGGACTCGCACACCTGCTGGCCAAAGTGCCGCTGCCGGGATCGGTTCCACTCGCCCGATGGCGGCGTGCGTTCGCCCATCCCGAGCGCGAACCGATGGTCGCACTGACCAGCCTGATCCTCGTCGCCCTCACCCTCTCGACGGCCTTGGCCTGGACGGGAAAGCTCGCTCCCCGCGGAGCGTATCCGGACGTCCCCTCGTACTGGAACGAAGCAGCACAGTGGCTCGAGGACAACACCTCCCCCGGATCGGAAGCCGAACGTGCCCTGGTCGTCCCGGGAGCGCCCTTCGGCAGCCAGGTCTGGGGCCTGACGCGTGACGAACCGCTTCAGGCGTTGGCGAGTACGCCGTGGGCGGTGCGTGACTCGGTCCCGCTGACCCCGCCCGGCGCCATCCGAGCGCTCGATTCGGTCCAACGTCTGATCGCCGACGGACGTCCGTCGGACGGCCTCGCGCAGACCTTGCTGGGTCAGGGCATCCACTATCTGGTGATGCGCAACGACCTCGACGGCGAAACGTCGCGCTCGGCCAGGCCGATACTCGTGCACCAGGCGGTCGAAGGCTCGCCGGGGATCGAGCGCGTCGCGCATTTCGGTGAAGACGACAGCCCCGAACCGATCGAAGGGCTGGTCGCGGACAGCGACCTGCGTCCCGGTTACCCGGCCATCGAGATCTTCGAGGTCACCGCGCCTGACGGCACCCCGGCGGTCAGTGGACCGTACTCCGTCGACCTGAACCAGGTTCCGCGCGTTCAAGGCGGGCCGGAATCTGCTGTGCGCCTTCACGAAAGCGGGCTGATCCCGGGGACCGGCCCGATGATTCTCGCCGCCGACGCCGAAGCTGCCGGACTGCCGGTCGATTCGGTCACCGTCACCGACACCCCACGCGATCGGGAAACCGATTTCGGTCAGGTCGACAACCACAGTTCCGCCCTACGCACCCCTGACGACGCTCGTCGTACCTACAATCTGGTGCCCGACTACCCGGTTGCGAACACGCCTCTCGTGGAAGGCCGCTGGAGTGGCGCCTCGATCACCGTTTCCAGCGCAGCCTCCGACGCCACCCAGCTGGGCGGCACCTCACCGTCGAGCAGTCCGGCATCGACGGTCGACGGCGATCCGGCCACCGGCTGGTTCAGCAACGGAATCGAGCGTGCACTGGGCCAGTGGTTGCAGATCGACTTCGACACACCGATTTCCAGTGGCCTGCTCCATCTGACCACCAGCGCCGCGGCGATCGGCGCTCCGGTCAAATGGCTCGAGGTCTCGACACCGAACGGCAGCACGGCGGTGAAGGTGGAACGTCCCGGTGAGCCCATCACGGTCTCGATCCCGGGCGGCAATACTCCGTGGGTACGCATCACGGCGACTCACACCGAAAACGGATCGCCTGGAACACAGTTCGGCATCAGCGAACTCTCCGTCGAAGACTTCTCCGACCGCAACGCACCGAAGTCCGTCCCGATCCGTTTCGACACAGTCCTGCCGAGTACGCCGGCGGACGCATCCGTGAACGCTTGGAACCTGAGCCAGGAGTTCCCCGGCCGCAACGCGTGTGCCGACTCGACGGACCGCGTGCGGTGCAGCAATGCATTCATGGCCATACCCGAAGAGCCGAGCCGTTTCCAGCGCACGCTCACGGTGCCCGAAAACACAGTCGTTGCACCGACACTGACCGTCCGAGCGCGTCAGGGCAACGCCCTCGAAGACCTGCTTGCCGCCCCAGACCGAATCACGGCTTCGGGTTCGAGCGACATCGGCGACACACGCGGATCTGCCTTCGCTGCCACCGACGGCGACCCACGCACCACGTGGTCGGCGCCGCAGAGCACCACCGAACCGGGCGGCCCGAAACCGACTCTGACTCTCAATCTTCCCGAGCCCACCCTGGTCACCGGCCTGGACATCACACGAGGACTTGGCACCCTGCCATCGCTGCCGACCAGCGTCGCGGTGAACCTCGGCAACGGACCGCAGGTTCGAGAGCTGCCCGACCTCGAAGACGAAACGCCTCGAACCAGTCGAGTTACCCTCTCCCCCTACGTCACCGACAAGATCGTCCTCAGCGTCACCGATTGGGAACCGGTCCTCGATCAGACGGCACTCGGCTTCGCCCAGGCGCAGCCCACCGGCCTCGCCGAGGTCGGCGTCGTCGGCGCAGACGGGACACCGATCGCCGGTTCCGGCGTGCAGGGCACAGACTCATTCGACAACCGCACCGTCACCGTCCCCTGTGGCGACGGCCCGACCATTTCGGTTGCCGGACAGCAGTTCCCCACCTCGATCACTACGACGGCGGCCCAACTTCGCACCGGCGCACCGGTCGAGGCGCGTGTGTGCGACCCGGACGCGCCGGCAACTTTGCCGGCGGGACAGCCTGAAGTAGTCGTCGAACCGGGCCCCGCATTCTCGGTCGACAATCTGAACCTGACGGCTGTCGGCCCTTCAGCCGCGCAACGGAATACACCGCTCGAATCGACCGCGTGGACGGCGAATCACCGGGAACTCACCGTCACGAACTCGTCCACCGATCAGTTGATCGTCAATCCCGAGAGCACCAGCATCGGCTGGATCGCCACGGCGCCGGACGGTTCCGAGCTGACGCCGGTGGTCGTGAACGGTTGGCAGCAGGGCTGGATCGTGCCGGCAGGCACCGCGGGAACCGTCACCATCGACTTCCCCAGCGACCGTTGGTACCGTCTCGGCATCTTCGGTGGGCTCGTGTTGCTGATCCCGCTGCTGTTCGCAGCTCTTGTCCCCACCCGCCGAGAACCCAAGCCGCACATACCGCCCCGCCCGTGGCGCAGCGTCGCGGCAGGATGGGTGGGCGTGTTCGCGGCGGCCACCGTCATCGGTGGCGGAGTGGGAGCGGCGATCGCGGTCGTGTGCTCGATCCTCGGACTTGCCGCGCTGCGAATCTTCGGCCCGGCTCGGACCGCACGCATTCTCGTCGGCACCGCCGGCGTGGCCGCGATGATCGGCATCACGCTGCTCTCGACCGGACCGTGGCGGGCACCGGGCGGCTATGTGGGCGATTCGTTCGCGATTCAGTTCTCGATGTTGGTGGCCTTGGTCGTGACCGGGTTGGCCGCGTTGCCCTTTGCCGGTTCACCGATGTGGCGACGCTTCTCCCACCGCGTCACCGCGACGCGCGCCGGTTCCTCCACCAAGGCGTAACTGGCCGAGGCCACAGCGACGCTCAGGACGACTGTGAGGGCCAGGACGTAGAAGAAGCTGCCCGAGAACGGAACTATGCCGAATACGGGGAACACAGCGTTCAATACGGCCAGGTGCCAGATGAACAGGCCGTAGGACCAGCGTCCGATTGCCAGCGCCAAAGGACTGGCCAGGAACCGATGCTGCGATTGATCGCGCAGAACCAGTGGCGCGATCAACGAGAAGCTGATGATCGCACCGAGTGCAATCTTGATCGCGTACTGCCACGGCTCCGGCCGCACCAGACCTTCGGGCCCGGCCAGATCGGTGCACGAGAGAACGAAGGCGACAAAGGCAATGAGGGTCAGGAGTACCCGACGGTGCGCGAGGCGATGCACCCATGTCGACGGGCCCACTGCCAGCTCGGCCAGCACCATGCCGGCGCCGAACCACGGCAGGTAGCCCGGCAACCAGTTGTCGTGATGGATGGCGTCCAGCGTCGGAATCGGAATGAATGCCCACGCCAGGGCCAGCACCGACACTCCGAGCAGAAGCGGTAGCCGGTACCGGGCAGTGCCGCCGCGCAACCGCACCATCAGATACGCGAACAGTGGCAACAGAACGTAGAACGCCACCTCGACCGACAGGCTCCACATCTGCGTGAGCCCCTCGGTGAGCGTCAACGGCACGAAGACCTGTACCAACCCGAGATTCGCGAGCCACACCTGGTAGCCCCCACCGGCGCCGGGCAGGAACAGCAGGATCAGGACCACCGCCACCCAGTACGCCGGCAGGATGCGCGTCGCGCGGGAGATCCAGTACCGGACCGTCGGCTGCGGCTGCCCGATTCCGCGGGCCTTTGCCGCGTGCGGACGCCACAGCAGAAATCCGGACAAAGCAAAGAACACCGCTACGGCGAGGTCGAGACGGCCAAAAGCTCGCCCGATCGCGCCGGACTGCGCTTCACCGGTCTGGAACGCGACATGGGTGACGAGGACGCCGAGCGCCGCCAATCCACGCATACCGTCCAAAGCCGGAACGAAGCCCCGAGCCTGTGGCGGGACCGTCTGAGAGGAATTCGTGGAACTGATCATCACGGATAAGTGTGCACCCCAGGCCGATTGAGGGAAACCACCAGGGACTCACAACAAAATGCCTGGCCAATTCATGCCCTCATGCGACAAACCGGGCCGGTGGACTGTTAGTGTTCTGCCACACATGGTGTCCATCGGGGGCCCCATGCGATCTGCGCAGCTCATATTGTGCCGGTTGGGGAACCTCGAAAGACTTAACGGGTTAGGAGTCACAGCATGGCGGAACGCTCAGGGCCGAGCCGGATACTTCCTTGCATTCTGGTGGGCCTCGGTGCCTTCCTTTTGGCCATCGCCATCCTCATTCCTACCTACACGGTAGGCAAGCTGGAGAAGACGCCACTCGACCTCGAGGTGACCACCGTCGCCACAGGCACCGGTAGCGTCCTCAACTCGGCGGCCCTCCTCGCCGGTAAGGCACAGGTCGACAACAACGTGCCGATCGTCGCTCAGCGCTACGTCACCACGCAGGACCCGTCGGACGCCGACATCATCACCGTCGAAGCCGGCCAGACGGTCCGTCGTACCGACAAGCAGGGCGATACCGGACTGCTGACCGCAACCCTGGACCGCGTCACACTCGATCGCGTCAGCTCGATGCCGACCAACGATCCGGTCGGAACCGTCCAGACCTCCAGCGACCAGCCCGCCGAAGAAGTTTCCCGCGACGGTCTGCAGTACAAGTTCCCGTTCAACACGGAACAGAAGAGCTACCCCTACTTCGACCTGAACGCTCGCGCCACGAAGGACATCGACTTCGTCGAAGAGACCGAGATCAACGGTCTGAAGGTGTACCACTTCCAGCAGACGATCGATCCCGTCGACCTGTCGAAGGTCGTCAACTCCCCCACCAACAAGCTGAGCCTGCCCGCCGACACCTGGGGCGTTCCCGGTGGCGCTACTCCGATCACGATGACGCGTTGGTACACCAACGTCCGTGACCTGTGGGTCGAGCCCAAGACCGGCGTTGTCGTCAAGGGCCAGGAACAGTTGCACCAGTACTACGGACGCAACAAGGATGCCGTCGACGTCGAGGTTCTCAAGGTCACGCTGCCCTTCGACGAAGCCACCATCGAGTACCAGGTCCAGCAGGCCCGTGACGGCATGGACAAGCTCTCGCTGTTCGGCCGCACCGTCCCGATCGTGGCAGGTGTCCTCGGTGTCATCGCACTGATCGCCGGTATCTTCCTCGGGATTCGCAGCGGCAAGGGCGGAACCCCGGCCCGCGCTGCACACGGCGGAACGAACCAGAATCCCAGCGGCCAGGGCTCGCCCGAGCCGGCTCCGGGTGAGCACGACTGGACCTCGGACGACACCCAGGTGATCCCGCGTCCGGATCTGCGCAAGGACTGATTCAGGCAGTAAGCAGAGCGCCCCTTCCACACGGAAGGGGCGCTCTGCTGCGTTTCGGGACTTTGTTGCCGGATCGGCGTACGGATTGGCGCAACGGGTCGTTCCCTCCGCGTGGTCGCGGGCTTAGCGTTTTCTGGAAGTCCAGACCACCCCCGAACACGAGGAGCCACATGCCCGCATCAACAGTTCTGGGTTCGCACATCTGTGTCAGCGATCTGACGCGACGGAGATTTGTTGTCGGCAGTGCTGCATTCTCCGGGCTGTTCGCCGCCGGTTGCGCACGATCTGCCGGTACCGAGGGCGATGCAGCCGGGATGCGCACGGTCACGACCTCGCTCGGAACCTACGACATTCCGGTGACCCCGAAGCGCGTCGTCGCCATCGACTCCCGACTCGACCTCGAACCGGCCGTCGCGATGGGCCTGCCGGTCATCGCGTACAGCTTCGACGCCGCCGAACCGTGGGTTCCGGCCGATCCCACGGCGCAGGTGTTCGAGGCACCGGTCAACGTCGAGGCAATTCTCGCGCTGGAACCGGACCTGATCATCTGCACCGACATCGGTGAGGCCTCCGACATGTGGCCGCTGCAGCAGTTGAGCCAGACGGCTCCAGTGCTTCCGATGGACTTCACGCGTCCATGGCGCGAGAACATCGACCAGTTGGCGAGTTGGCTGAATCGCACTGAGAACCCTGAGGTCCGTCAGGTCATCGGAGCGTACGAGGACAAGGCAGCCGGACTGAAGGAACGCCACGCCCAGAGCTTGGCGAGCAAGCAGATCGTGCTGCTGAACTACGTGAATCAGAAGGTCAACGGCGTCAACCGTAAGGGCATCTCCACGCAGGTGGCCGAGGACCTCGGCGTGCGACTCCAGTGGCCGGTCGAGGGACAGAAGGAGATCTCCACCGAAAACCTCGTGACTGCCCTCGACTCTGCCGACGGAATGATCGTCACCACCGCGCCCGGTGTGGATCCCGTCAGTGACGACCGTGCGATGTGGAACCGTATCCGCGCAGTACAAGGCGACAACGTCGTCTACACGGGTGGAAACATCAACTACGGATCCGTCTACACCGCGATGCGTACGCTCGACTACTTCGACGATTTGTTCACGCGTCTGGAGAACTGACGCCGCTGTGAGGTGCCGGCCCGGCGCGGTCGGCACTTCGCACCGCGGCGACGGACACCGCCAACGCCGTCGTCGACGCAACCACGACGGCGACGCCGATCAACTCTCCCGGCGTCTTCGCCCACACGAGCATGACCGTCGCCTCCACGGCCAGTCCTGCCCACGCCAGAAGGGCCACTCGCGTGCGCTCTGACGCGATTGCGGACAGCAAGGCACCCTGGAGTACCGCCAGCGCTGCACCGTGCAGGGCGAAGGCCCACAGCATCGGAGCCACGGCGGCG
Source organism: uncultured Rhodococcus sp. (assembly GCF_963525155.1). NCBI lineage: Bacteria > Bacillati > Actinomycetota > Actinomycetes > Mycobacteriales > Nocardiaceae > Rhodococcus > uncultured Rhodococcus sp. Next base: position 9,660 of record NZ_CAURKP010000014.1, on the reverse strand, counting down.
TATGCCTCGCCCACGAGCATCGGCACCAGCGGGCCGGCAACCGCCGCTCCCAGAACCAACACGGCGCCGATACCGACGAGCACTGCCAACGCCGAGCGAACCGCCTGCGCCGAGTGCGCCGGATTCGCCATCTTCGGGTACAGCACGACGCCCACTGCCTGTGGAAGCCAGAACGCCACCTTCGTCGCGACGGCGCCGAGTGCGTAGACACCGGCGTCGTATTCGCTGAGGACGACGCGGACGATCAGCAGATCCAGCGAAGACAACGCGATCAGCGCGAGCTGAACCTGCGACGCCGCGAGCACGGAGACAACCCCGATCCGCACCGGACGGTCCTCGCTCACCGAGACGGTTCGGTCGACCACACGAACTATCACCACCAGCAACGCAGTTCCGGCAGCGCCCGCGACCAAGGCCGCGCCTGCTCCGCCGCCGAATGCCAGAACGACTACTGCCGGAAGGACTTTCATCACCCCGGCCCCGGCCAGTACGGCGCTGAGAGTGCCGAATCGGCCGTGCCCCTGCAACAAACCCTGCTCCGTGGCCAGCAGAACCAACATGGGCGCAGTCACCAAGGCCGAGAACGCCGCCACGATTCCGGTGTCGAGTAGCCATGCCATCGCCGGAGCGAGCGCCACCGCGAGAACGGCGACGATCGCGGTGCATCGATACCCCAACGACCGCAACGCATCTGTGCTCTTGCCGCGCACCGCCTCGCGGGCGACCACCGTCTGCAACGCCAAAGCCGGAACCGCAAGTACCAACTGGGCGGCAAGCAGACTCGCGAACTCTCCGTAGCCGACCGGACCCAACCATCGGCTGGCCAACCATGCCAACAGGTACGACGCGACGTTAGCGGTCATCGATCCCACCAAAACCATGCCGACCCCGGCCGCGGCGGCGCGATCGAGTGGTTGGCGAGGCATGGCAGTAATGATGCACCACGTATCGTGCGCGTCATGACAGTGCAAGCCGGATACCGCCGTTACCTGCCTGCGGCGTACAGCCTGGCGCTGGCACTGTTGATCCTCGGACCGCTGCTCGGCCCCGGCTACCTCCTGCTGCGCGACGCCGTCAGCACGCCGCGCTCGTACCTGACCGACTCCGCTCTCGGACTCACCGATGCCGCGGCCCGCGCCGTTCCCCAGGACGCGCTGATCGCAGCGTTGAGCACCGTGATCGACGGCGGACTGGTGGTCAAGTTCATCCTGCTCGTGGCGCTCTGGCTCGCCGGTTGGGGTGCGGCACGCATGGTCGCCGTCCTGCTGCCGACGGCCGGTGTCGGTCCACAACTCGTCGCGTCGACGGTGATGCTCTGGAACCCCTACGTGGCCGAGCGCCTGTTACAAGGACATTGGAGCCTGCTGACCGGTTATGCCGCACTGCCGTGGATCGTGTGTGCCGGAATCGGAGTTCGCCGAGCCACGCCCGGGTCCTGGTGGGCGTTGGCCGCGTCACTGGCATTCGCGGGTCTGACACCTACCGGCGCTCTGCTCGCTCTGACAGCCGCGCTGGTGGTGGTAGCCACCCCCGGAGGCCGAACCTCGGCCATGCGGCGTGTCTGCGGCGCTATCGGGCTGTTCCTCGTCGCCGCCTCGCCGTGGTTGGTCGCCACCTTCGTATCCGGAGCAGCAGGCGACGGTTCCGATCCAGCGGGAGTCGCCGCCTTTGCCGCCCGAGCAGAACCGGGACTCGCGACGCTCGGCAGCCTCGCCGGGCTCGGCGGTATCTGGAACTCGGCAGCGGTACCGTCCACGCGCACAACACTCTTCGCATTGGTCGGAACAGTTCTTCTGCTTGTCGTGGTGTTCGCCGGTATGCCCGCTCTGTGGCGCCGACGCCGGAATCCTGTTGTCAGTGGACTCGGACTACTGGCCCTGTTCGCGGTGCTGGCTCCGACCATGGGCGCTACCCCGTGGGGTCTCGACGCCGGCCGATGGTCGGTCGAGGTGTTCACCGGCGCCGGTCTACTGCGTGACGCGCAGAAGTGGGTCGCGCTGGCCGTCCCGTTCTACGCACTTGCTGCGGCCGCCGCGGTGATGTGGGCGGGCAATCGGTTCTCCCTCCCCCGCCCGGCATTCTCGGGTGCCGCCGTCGTGGTGACAATCGTGGCGCTACCGGATCTGGTGTGGGGCGTCGGCGGCGCGTTGAAGCCCGTGCACTATCCCGGGTCCTGGACCGTGGTGGCCGAGCAACTACGAGACGAAACCGGTGACGTTGCAGTGCTTCCCGCCGGGATGTTCCGCGCCTTCCCCTACAGCGGTGATGCGCCGGTACTCGATCCAGCACCACGCTTCCTACCCCTCGACGTGCTGCAGACCGGCCAACTGGTGGTTGCCGGTGGTGCTGTCGGCGGCGAGGGGACTCGGGCAACTCGGGTCGAGGACCTACTGCTGGCCGGCGGAAGTCCTACGCAGTTGGCCGATCTCGGAGTCGGATGGGTACTGATCGAGCGCGGGACACCAGGTCAACTCGGCAACTCGGCAACCACGCTCGACGGCTTGGAACAGGTCTTCGCCGACGACGATCTCGCGCTATTCCGAGTACCGGGAGATGTTGCCGCGCAGGAAGCCTCGACCAGTGCCCGAACTGCCGTCATCGCTGCGCATCTCGCCTGGATACTGATGGGTGCGATCGCGCTGATCTCAGTCGGACTGAACCAGAACCGAATTCGACTCGCGAGGCGCGGCCAGTCCTGAGACCCACCGACCGTCCTTGTGCGCGGTCAGCACCTCGAGCACTCCGGTGCCGGTCTGTTCCCAGGAGAACTCACCGGACCACACGCGAGCTTTCTCACCGAGCACCATGCGAAGTTCGTGGTCGCGGAGCAGAGTGCCGGCAGCCTGCGTCAGATCGGCGATGTCGCCGTCGGCGGCGTTCTCGCCCCCGACCAGAAGGCCCGTCACTCCGTCGACGATCGAATCGGTCAGACCCTTCGAACTGCGGTAGCCGATCGTCGGAACACCGTGCTGCGCAGCCTCGATGACTGCAAGACCCCATCCTTCTTTTCGCGAAGGCATGAGATGAATCCACGACTGCGCCAGTAGTTCATGTTTACGAGCCTCGTCGACGTGACCGTAGAACGAGACGGCGTCACCGATCCCCAACTCGGCGGCACGATCACGCAGGTTCTGCTCCCACCAACCACCACCGATGACGTCGAGATGGATGCCAGGAAGCGTCGGCCGCAGCGCCGCAACCGCTTCGAGTGCGTCCTCGATCTGCTTGTGCGGCACCAGCCGTGAGAGAACCGAAATGGTGGGACGCTCGGCCCTGGTGATGGATCCGCCCGCGTCGACGCCGACGGGAAGCCGATCGGCACCGTTGCGCACCACGGCAATTCGTTCGCGCTCGACACCGAGATCCACCAATTCTTCCGCCGAGGGAAGCGACACCGTCAGGTACTGACTACGCCGATGGGTGCGCGGCGACAATCGCGATTCGACCCACCAGCCGATCCGACCGACGAGCTTGCCTGCCACCGGCCACTGTTCACGATGGCAGTGATGGACGAGAAGCGTGACCGGTGCGCCCGCCACGGTCTTCGAGAAGAAGGGGATGCCGTTCTGGGTGTCGATCACCGCGTCGGGTCGAATGCCCTTCAGCGATCCGAAACCCAGACGCCCAGCGGCAATGGCAGCCAGAGCGCGGGGATACACGCTGAAGCGTCCACCTGCTCGGCTGATGGTGATGCCGTCGCGAACCTCCGACGCGGGCGCCCCGGGATACGACGCCGTCCGCAGCGTCACCTTGATACCGCGCTCGGCCAACTGGGATCCGACCTGCTCGAGGTAACGCTCGCTTCCACCGCCCTGGGGATGCCCGGTATCGCGCCAGCAGAGCAACAGAACCTCGCGCACGTGCGTTACTCCCTGAGTTGGTCGGTGGCCACCCCGGTTCGGGCGATCCTGCGGGATGCCCCGCCTGACCGGCCGGTAACCCTGCCGAACACCCTAACTGTTCGAGCGTCCGTATTGCCGCGCTCCTGACGGTGTTCGTGGACCGGGTGCCCCAGTGGCTAAAGTTGCTACCCGTGACCAAGCCCGCAGTGACCCGCATTTTCGGCCGACGGGCAACTCTGAAACGCTCGTTCGGCCTGCTCAGCGACTTCCGCCACGAGCAGTCCGCGCCCGACATCTTCTACGGCGCGCTCGCGCGCGACTCCGTCGAATTGATCTCGGACCTGCACGAAGGTCACACCGGGCGATCCCTCGACGGTCTCACCGTCCTCGACGTGGGCGGCGGTCCGGGCTATTTCGCGGAGGTCTTCCAGGCCGCAGGTGCCCGCTACATTCCCGTCGAACCCGATCCGTCGGAGATGCACGCAGCAGGTCTGACGGTGGGCGGCGCGGTGCGCGGATCCGGTTTGGCACTGCCGTTCCTGGACTCGTCCGTGGACATCTGCTTCTCCTCCAACGTGGCCGAACACGTCAGCGAGCCCTGGCTGATGGCCGAGGAAATGCTGCGCGTGACCAAGCCCGGCGGCTTGATGGTTCTCTCGTACACCCTGTGGTGGGGTCCGTTCGGCGGCCACGAAACCGGACCGTGGCACGCGCTGGGCGGCGAGTACGCAGCCAAGCGGTACCTACGCAAGACCGGACGCGAACCGAAGAACAGATTCGGGGTGTCGTTGTTCAAAGTCGGCGCCACGGACGGCTTACGCTGGGCCCGTGGAACCAGCCAGGGCACGTTGCTCGCCGCGATCCCGCGCTACCACCCGTCGTGGGCGTGGTGGATGGTCCGAGTCCCCGGTCTGCGGGAGTTCCTGGTGAGCAACCTCGTCGTGGTTCTCGAAAAGCGATAGCGACATGCGCCTCGCAGTCGACATCGGTGGTACCAAGATGGCTGCCGGGGTCGTGTCCGAGGACGGCCGCGTTCCCGTGTTCGACAGCGTGCCGACGCCGCAGACCGACCCGTGGAGAGCGTGTGCGGCGCTGCTCGAACGAGTCTCAGACGGCCGAGAGGTCGACGGTGTCGGCATCGCGTGCGCCGGGCCGGTGGACACCGTCGCCGGCGTCGTCGCTCCCATCAACATCACCGAGTGGGCACAAGGATTCGAGCTCGTAGCGGGCGTCCGCAGCCTCTTTCCCGATGCCGGAACCGCCCTCGCCATGGACGGAGCCGCAGCGGCATTGGCGGAGTTCCACCACGGCGCCGGACGCGGCACCCCGAACCTCCTGAGCCTGGTCGTCTCGACGGGAATCGGCGGAGGAATCGTTCTCGGCGGTGAGATTGCTCGGGGTCGCACGGGGAACGCCGGTCACATCGGCCACCTCGTCGTTCCAGGATCTGCCGAACCGTGCAGCTGCGGGGGCGTCGGCTGCCTCGAGACGGTGGCAAGTGGACCGTCCGCGGTGCGATGGGCTCGTAGCCAGGGCTGGTCGGGGAACACCGGCCGTGAACTAGCCGAGGGTGCACGCAGCGGCGACGCGATCGCCGTGGACGCGCTTCACCGTGCAGGCACGGCGCTCGGTGGTGCCATCGCCTCGGCGGCTGCCCTCCTGGACGTGGACCTCGCGGTGATCGGCGGCGGTTTCGCCCAGTCGGGTACACCGCTGTGGGAACCGATGCTCGACGCGGCTGCCCGACATGCCCGTTTGTCGTTCGTCGCCGGGCTCCGGATCGTTCCCGCCGAGCTGGGTGGCGCCGGAACTCTGACCGGTGCGGGCTTGCTCGCGCTCACCGCCGTTATCTGACACGCGTTCTTCCCCGATAAATCCGCAGGGAGTCCCACTAAACGGGTGCCACCTGTTCCCAATTTCTGTAACGTGTTTTAGTGTTCTGACTCACACCGTTACGGGCATCGCACGTGACGCCTACGGGAAGGAGGTGACCGTGAGCCCAGACGCTTCCTCATCTGACGTTGTCTCGACTGCTTCTTCGACCGATGAAACCGAGCATCACGCCCAGGTCGCCCGACCGAGCGATTCCCTCCGCGACACCGAAGACCTCCGTGAGCGCCTGGAACGGTGGATGGCCGGCAAGGTGCCGAGCGGATCCACTGTGACCGTCGCCGACGTCACCTTGCCCGCAGCCAACGGCATGTCCAGCGAAACCATCCTCTTCGACGCCACCTGGGACGGCGAACATCATCCCTTGGTCGCTCGGGTGGCACCGACGGAATCGACCATGCCGGTGTTTCCGACCTACGACCTCGAATCCCAGTTCCACACCATGGCTCAGGTGCGCGAGCACTCGGCGGTGCCCGTACCTGCCGTGTACTGGTCCGAATCCGACCCGGACGCGTTGGGTGCGCCGTTCTTCGTGATGGAACGCATCTCCGGCGACGTGCCACCTGACGTCATGCCGTACAACTTCGGATCGTGGGTCACCGAAGCGTCCCCCGAGCAACGAAAGACCCTCCAGCGCAGCTCGGTCGACGTCCTGGCTCAATTGCATGCCATCGACAAGCCTTGTGTGCGTTTCGACTTCCTCCGACTCCCCAATTCGGGAACGACTGCACGAGAAGCATTCACGGCACACATCGCCGAGCAGCGCGCGTACTACGAGTGGGTGGTCTCCGACGGCATCAGATCACCACTCATCGAACGTGCCCTCGACTGGATCGAGGAGAACAATCCCGCGGACGATTCGCCGGCGGTGCTCTGTTGGGGCGACTCGCGCATCGGTAACGTCATGTACCAGGACTTCGCGCCGGTAGCCGTACTCGACTGGGAAATGGCAACTCTCGGCCCGCGGGAGATGGATCTGGGCTGGATGGCGTTCCTGCACAGGTTCTTCGAGGACATCGCCGGACTGGCGAACCTACCCGGTCTTCCCGACTTCCTGAGACTGCCGGATCTCGCGCAGACCTACGCCGAGATCACCGGCCACACCCCACACGATCTGGAGTTCTACGTTACCTATGCCGCACTGCGTCAGGCGGTGATCATGTGGCGAATTCAGGCCCGCGCCATAGCCTTCGGCCAGTCGCAGCGACCCGAAGACCCCGACGACATGATCATGCACCGCGCTTCGCTCGCCGCGATGCTCGACGGTACCTACTGGGAGAGGTTGGCCTGACATGCTGTCACCGATGGACGACTACCCCGTTCACCAGATCGCCGAACCGATCCGTCACGTAGCCACCTCGGATCGAAACTTCTACGACCGCTACTACTTCAACTGCTACCCCACCGAATCCCCCGACGTGTTCCTCATCGTCGGACTCGGCCAGTACCCCAACCTCGGCGTCATGGACGCCTTCGCGGTACTGCGCCGCGGTGACGACCACATCGTTGCCCGTATGTCGAAGGCACTGGGCGCCGACCGTACCGACACCACCGTCGGACCTTTGCGCATCGAAGTGCTGGAAGGACTGCAGAAGCTCCGCGTCGTCCTAGAACCAGGCAGCGAATACGATCTCTCCTTCGACATCGCCTTCGACGCCACCATCCCGGCGGCGCTCGAGCCCAAGCACTTTCGCCGTCAACTCGAACGAGTCACGTTCGACACCTCACGCTTCCTGCAGACCGGAACCTGGACCGGATCGCTCACCGTCGACGGGGAGGATTTCGCGATCGACCCGAACACGTGGCGGGGGAACCGCGACCGCTCGTGGGGTGTGCGTCCGGTCGGTGAAGCCGAACCGCAAGGCAGACGCGCCGTCGACGGAATCCAGAACTTCTTCTGGATCTACGCGGTCATGCAGTTCGACGAGTTCACGATCTCGGTGATCATGCAGGAAGACGAGCAGGGCAGGCGCATCGTCGAAGAAGCCATGCGAGTGTGGCCGGACGAAGCCAGGGACAACGAATGGCTCGGCCGGCCCGAACACGAACTGACGTTCTGCCCCGACACCCGCGACGTCACCGGAGCGACCATCACCTTCCACCGGCCAGGCGGTGAAGTCCTCACCGTCGCCTGCGAACTGCTGCTGGCCAACTACATCGGAATCGGCACCGGCTACGGGCTCGAACAGGACTGGCGTCACGGAATGTGGCAGGGCGAACTCGTCGTACAAGGGCTCCGCCACAAGGTCCACGAGATCGAACCGTTCCAACGCATGTTCTCCCCCGTCGACAACCTCGCGTCCTTCACGCTCACCGAAGGCACGAACACCAACACCGGCACCGGTCTTTTCGAGGTAGCCGCCATCGGACCGCACGAGAAATACGGATTCACCAGTTTCACCGACACCGCACAGGCAGACGACGCGTATGCCCTCGCGGCGACCGACAACACCGAGGAATGAATTGATGACTGACTACGACAAGCTCTACATCGGTGGAGCATGGGTGGCCCCGGCCACCGACCAGGTACTCGAAGTGTTCTCTCCCGCAACGGAGGAGCGCGTCGGCAGCTGTCCCATCGCAGCACCGGCAGACATCGACGCGGCCGTGTCCGCAGCCCGCGCGGCGTTCGAGGGACCGTGGTCACGCACCACCCCCGCCGAGCGCGGCGCGATCCTCGCCAAGGCCGCCAAGCTGATCGAAGAGCGCAGCGCGGAAATCAACCAGCTCATCTCCAACGAGATGGGCCAGCCGCCCGCCATGGTCGGCATGATGCAGCAGACCCCGTCGATGGCGACGCTGGGCTACTACGCCGAGCTGGCCGACAAGTTCGCGTGGGAAGAGAAGCGCACCGGCGCATTCGGGCAGACCAAGGTGACCCGTGAGCCCGTCGGCGTCGTCGCCGCCGTGCTGGCCTGGAACGTCCCGCTGTTCCTGGCGATCAACAAGCTGGCCCCCGCGCTGCTCGCCGGCTGCACCGTACTGCTCAAGCCCGCACCCGAATCCCCTCTCTCCGTCCACGTGATCGCCGAGATCTTCACCGAGGCAGGCGTTCCCGAAGGCGTCATCTCCGTGCTCCCCGGCGGAGCCGAGACCGGCGAATACCTGGTCTCTCACGCGGGCATCGACAAGATCACGTTCACCGGATCCAGTGCCGTCGGCCGCAAGATCGGTGCCATCGCCGCACAGAACCTCAAGCGCTGCTCCCTCGAACTGGGTGGCAAGTCCGCCGCGATCATCCTCGAGGACGCCGACATCGCCGCCGGAATGCCGATGCTCGTCATGTCCGGCCTGATGAACACCGGTCAGGCCTGTGTCGCTCAGACCCGAATCCTCGCTCCCCGTTCGCGTTACGACGAGGTCATCGAGGGAATGAAGACCGCCGCAGGCTTCATGACCGTCGGCGATCCGTCCGATCCCGCAGCACAACTCGGCCCGCTGATCTCCGAGAAGCAGCGCGAGCGCGTCGAGGGTTACATCGCCAAGGGTAAGGAAGAAGGCGCGCGCGTCGTACTCGGTGGTGGACGTCCCGCCGGCCTGGACAAGGGCTGGTACGTCGAGCCGACGATCTTCGCCGACGTGGACAACTCGATGACCATCGCACGCGAGGAGATCTTCGGACCCGTTCTCTCGGTGATCCCGTACGACTCCGAGGACGAGGCCATCAAGATCGCCAACGATTCGGATTACGGCCTCGCCGGATCGGTGTGGACCACCGACATCGATCACGGACTCGAAGTTGCCGCGCAGATCCGCACGGGTACCTACGCGATCAACTGGTACGCCTTCGATCCCGGATCACCGTTCGGTGGTTACAAGAACTCCGGTATCGGGCGCGAGAACGGACCTGAGGGCCTCGAAGCCTTCTGCGAGACCAAGTCCGTACTCATGCCGCCCGGCTACGTGGGCTGACCCTCCCGGGCGTTGG
>NZ_CAURKP010000013.1:0-66281 GCF_963525155.1 uncultured Rhodococcus sp. | reverse complement strand
GCTTCCTCTCCACCGTCCTGCTCGACGATCACGGCGCACCGCTCGATGCGAAACCAGGAAAGAGGTTGGTCAACGCCGAACAACGCGTCGCGTTGATCGCCCGAGACAAGGGCTGCGCGTTCCCCGGCTGCACGTGTGTGCCCGCGTGGACTGATGCGCACCATATCCGGCACTGGGCGAACGGTGGCCCGACGGTGATGAACAACCTGGTCCTGCTGTGCCGTTCACATCACCGGCTGATGCACCGCAAATCCGGGTTCGTCGGGAAATGGGAAATCCGGATCGGGGTCGACAATAAACCCTGGTTCATCCCGCCGCCCTCGATCGACCCCGGACAGCAACCCAGGCCGGCGAACACCACCTTCAAAACGTGATGGTTCGAACCTCCTCGGCGACAACAGAACACGGCCCGGGCACCGCATCGAAGGAGACCTCGATGCGGTGCCAACAGGCCGTGGGGGAGGCTAATCAGCGCTTCGAACGCTTGTGGCGGTACATCTCCGCATCGGCCGTATCCCAAGTCTCGGAAAGGCTTTGGGTCATGGAAAAGTCGGCTCGACCGATCGAACAACAGACGTCGGCATTCCGGAACGCCTTCTCCAAACACTCGACCAGGAAGTCGACGGCGCGCGGCTGTGTATCGGGCAGAGCGATTCCGAACTCGTCTCCGCCCAACCGTGAAACCACCGCACCAGGGTGCGCGCACGCTGCCAAGATCTTGCCGGCCCTTTGAACGTATTCGTCGCCCGCGGCGTGGCCGAGTTCGTCGTTGATGGTCTTCATGCCGTCCAGATCGACGATGATGATAGCTCCCGGATCGGCGAATTGGCGGTACCGAGTTTGCTCGGCCTCGAGGATGCGATTCCACCCGCGCCGATTGAGAAGACCGGTCAACGGGTCGGTCTCGGCATCGAGTTGCGCAGTTTCGGCCAGTCGGACTGACTGCGCGCGCTGATAGTCGACATCGAGAATGGTTCCGAGAAGTCGGCACAGGAGATTGAGGAGGGCCAGGTTGTCCTCGAGTGCGGAGTCGCCCGTACTCGGGTCGGCGCCACACAGAGTGCCGAAGAGACTGCCGTCGTTGTGGAGGATTGGGATGCTGACGTATGCACCAATGCCTTCCCACCTGCCATCTCGGGAAAGTGCGCGCACGAGCGCGCGATTCGATGAGACTGGCGGCGCATTTCCGAGTACCACCTCGCTGCACATGGTGTTTGGCCAAGCCCGGGTCTCGCCGACTTCGATGTGAAGTGGGTTGGGTGAGACGGTGAGAAAGATTTGATTGGACCCGTCGAACCGCGTGATCGACCACAGTGCCAGCGGAAGATATTCGTCGAGGTAGGACACGACCGAGCGACTTGCGTCGTCGAAATTCGTCAGAGGTGGCAAGAGTGGCAACATCGGGATGGTGCGCGCCTGGCCGTGCGGCATTTTTGACCTCCTGATCGACCCTAGGATTCTGTCGATGTTCAGGCTCTTGGTCCCGCGTGCGACAAATCTTCCACGAACAGTCTGCCTCGAGAATCCTCGCGATTGCTGAAAGTGTGCTGTGATTCTTCCGACCGCGGGGCCGTGGATTCTTTGGTGGCCAGCTAATCTTCCGGTATGGAGCTGGCGCGTGGAGCGAACACAGTCGTTGAGGGAACTTCGCTGAAGGTGGCGGTGAACGGTAGCGCCCCGGGCACGGTAGACCTGATGGTGTTCCAGCTCGACGAACGGAACAAAGTACGGGACGACGCAGATTTTGTCTTCTTCAATCAGCCGGTCTCACCCGAAGGCGCGGTGCGCTTGGAGTCCGGCGGCGTCATCGAAATCGACATTGCGAGGTTGCCCGCTGACATCCATCAGCTGAGTGTTGCCGTGGCACTTGATGCGGCGGCAAACGGAACCCTGTCTGCTGTCGGGGGTCTTGGTGTCGTGGTGGAGCAGGTTGGTTCCCCCGCCATCGTGGCTCAGGCTTTGGGGTTGACGAGTGAGAGGGCAGCGGTTCTCGTTGAGATCTATCGCCGCGGCGCGGGCTGGAAGCTGCGAAACGTGTCAGCTGGCTGGGACAGCGGATTGGCGGACCTGGTAACAGCATTCGGAGTGTCGGTCGACGAGGAACCGCCGGCTCGACCCGCCGGCTCTGCTGAAACGACAGACGGCATTCGGACCGTGCCCGACGAAGCCAAACTCTCCATGGTGAAGCGGGAGAAGCTGGACCTCCGAAAGCGCGAAGTGGCGAAGGTCCTGCTGACCAAGGGTGGCAACGGAATTCGGGCACGGGTGGTCCTGGTGATCGACAAAACCGGAAGTATGGCTAAGCAGTACCGCACCAGAGTGGTGCATCGTGTGGTCGAACGCATGATTCCCGTTGCGATCCAACTCGATGACGACGGCAAGCTGGAGCCGTACTTGTATGCAGTCAGCTTCGTCAAACTCCCCGAGATCTCTGTCCATGACGCGGAAGAGTGGTCGGATACCTACCTGCACTTGCGCGGCTCGCACGGCGGATTCAACTACGACAAGATCGGCGCCGCAAATCGTGAAGTGCCGATCATGACTGAGATTCTTTCCGGCCTGACACGTGGTTCGGCGCCGACGCTCGTCCTGTTCTTCACCGACGGTGGCTTCAGCGAGCGCAAGGAAATCACGAAATTGATGCGCGAAGCGTCTGGGCTCCCGGCCTTTTGGCAGTTCGTCGGAATCGGCAAGGCCAACTACGGAGTGCTGGAGAAGCTCGACGACCTCGACGGCAGGGTGGTCGACAATGCCGGCTTCTTCGCGCTGGACGACATCGACACCGTCGACGACGCCCAGTTGTACACCCGTTTGCTGAGTGAATTCCCGGATTGGCACAAGGCAGCTGTGGCCGCGGGCATCACGACGCCGTGATTTAGCTGGTCGAAACCAACTGCGGTGCATTCTCTTTCAAGAATTCGTCGATGTGCGCCCAGGTGGAGTCTCTCGCGGTGGGGCCGGCAACGAGCCCGAGGTGACTTCCCGGCGCCTTCTCGAACCGGACCGACGGCGCGCCGGTGAGGACCGACGTGATTGCTTCCACCGAAGCGATGGGTGCAATCACGTCAGTGGTGCCGCCGATCGCGAGAACGGGAACGCTCAGAGCTGACAGTTTGATCTCGCGTCCGGCAAGCGTGACGGCGTCGTTGTAGAGATTGTTGCCGAGCATGAGTTGTTCGCAGATCTGCTGAAATGCCTTGCCCGGGTATCCAGGCATGGCTGCCATGAACTTGTCTATCGATTCCATGCGAGCCAGGGTCTCGGTGTTGTGAAGATTGCGGACGATGAACCATGGCTTGAGGACTTCACGCTGCAACGCCGTCACCTTGTAACTCGCCTGAACGAGTGGAGCAGGTAGTCCGCCGACAAGATTGGTCGCGGAGGTGAGCGGGGTGTCGCCCGTGTATTTGCCGATCAGCCTCAACGGGCTGATAGCGGGAATCTTCGTGTAATCGATTGGCGTTCCGATTGCCGTGATCGATGCGATCGGCAGGTCGGAGTGAGCGGAGCCCGTGAGCAGAGACATGGTCCCGCCGAGGCTCCACCCGATCAGCGAAACCGGTGCGCCGTCGTGTAGATCCGAGATCGTACGGATCGCTTCGGGGATGATGTCGTCGACCCAGGCCTCGAAACCCATCCCGCGGTCGGAGTACCGCATGGTCCCGTAGTCGAGGAGGTAGGGCGTGTTCGCCCCATCCAGTAGGTGCGCGGCGAGGCTTTGGCCTGCACGAAGGTCGTAGCAGTCGGCTGAAACCGCGAGGGGCGGTACGAGGAGAACCGGACTACCTCTTGGCGTCCACAATGCGCCGAAGCGATACAGATCGCGGTGTGGACCTTTGCTGATCAGTACGGACGGGGTGCGTTCGGTCTTCTCGACACCGTCGCCGAACGAGAGTCCCCATGCATTGCGTGCTGCGGTGTCCAGCGTCGGACGCCACGTCGCGATCAAACCACTGATATCGAGCACTGGTTCCCCTCGGAGTCGAATCGGCGGACGGCCGAGTCAGCCGCGCTCGGTGTATGTTACCTGCCTTCACATACATCGACTTCGTGGGTGCAGAAACCCAGCTCGGCAACGGAGCCACCGTGCCGAGCTGGGGTGATCGGGGTGAAGCGGCAGTGATCAGGTGGGGACGATCAGGCGGGGACGATCAAGCCCGTCGCCGCCGTGGCCGTTGCGTAACGCTGTGCAACGTCTTCCCAGTTGATGACGTTCCAGTAGGCCTTCACGTAGTCGGCCTTGACGTTCTTGTACTGCAGGTAGAAAGCGTGCTCCCACATGTCGAGCATGAGCAACGGAACGATACCGATGCTGATGTTGCCTTGCTGGTCGGTGAGCTGCTCGATGACCAGGCGCTGCCCGACCGTGTCGTAGGCCAGTACCGCCCAGCCGGACCCCTGCAAAGTGGTTGCTACAGCGGAGAAGTGGTTGACGAATGCGTCGAAGGTGCCGAAGTGCTCGTCGATTGCGGCTGCCAACTCGCCCTCTGGCCGCTCACCGCCGTTGGGGGAGAGGTTCTTCCAGAAGATGGAGTGATTGGTGTGGCCGCCGAGGTGGAAGGCGAGGTTCTTGCTGAGCAGCGGCGCCTTCGCGGTGATCGTGCCGTCTTCGCGCGCAGCAGCCAACTGCTCGATTGCGCTGTTGGCGCCCGCCACGTACGTGGCGTGGTGCTTGCTGTGGTGCAGTTCCATGATCTCGCCGGAGATGTGCGGTTCGAGAGCGGCGTAGTCGTAATCCAGTTCGGGGAGAACGTATTCAGTCATGTGACATGCCTTCCTTTGAGGAAATGTTGTGAGTCGAGAGATTTCGATAGGTTCGATTGTGATAGACGAGCGGCGCTGACATGTGCTGCGGATCGATGACGTCGACGACGCGTGCAGTGACGATCACTGCGGCGCCACATGTAGTGGCATTCAAGGGAACCGCACGCAGGGCGTGGCCTGTCCCATGTAGGAACGGTTCACCCGTCGAGAGAAACGACCAGGGCATATCGTCTCCGAAGCGCACAGCGCCGCGGGTTGCGAACGTGGAAGCCAGTCGTTCGTTCGCCGAATTTGCCAGGTGAACAACAAAACTGCGGGCGGAAGCGATGACGCTCGCAGAGCCTCGCAACGACTGCAGTGAAAACGCCAGAACTGCAGGATCGGCGCTGATCGAGATCACCGACGATGACGTGATGCCGGCCGGGCCGTCATCGCCCGTTGCGGTGATGATCGAGACGCCGGCGGGATGGTTCCGGAACGCCTCGACGAAGGAGTTTCGGATGGACGGCTCCGCATCAACAGAGTCGTCCGAAACAGATTGGGTGCCAACCAGTTTTGTGGTCACTCCTCGCCCCTCTTCTGTCTCGGGTTTTGCTGCCGTTGCACTGTCTTGTGCAATACCGACGTTAAAACCTCGAGTGCAGTTGAGGTCAAGATGCTGTGGCGGACCTCACCGTCCGAGCTTGGCTGCCAGACGTTCCATGTATCCGACAACCTCGTCGGGGCTCTTGTCCGGAGTGCCGAACATTGCTTCGGTGACACCGATGTCTTCCCAGTGGGCGAGCTTCTCCGAATCGGGTTTGCCTGCCAGGACGGTTATTTCAGGCTCGCCGACTCTACCTGCTTCGGCCCAGATCTTTCGGAGCAGTTCCACGTTTCCGTCGATCTTCTGCTCGATGGGTGTGGTGATCCACCCGTCGGCAGACTTTGCGATCCACTTGAAAGTCTTCTCGTTGCCGCCGCCGCCCAACAAGATGGGAGGACGGGGCTTCTGAACGGGCTTGGGCCACGCCCAGCTGGGTCCGTACTTCACGAATTGGCCGTCGTACGACGCTTCTTCCTTCGACCACAGTTCGCCCATGGCTTCGAGATACTCGCGGAGAGCGGTCCGGCGTTTGTTGGGCGGTACGCCGTGGTCGGCGAGTTCCTCTGCATTCCAGCCGAATCCGACGCCGAAGACCACGCGTCCGCCGGAAAGATGGTCCAGCGATGCGATGGTTTTCGCGAGAGTGATCGGATCGTGTTCGAGGGGGAGGGCCACGGAGGTGCCCAATCGGATGGTGTTCGTGACCGACGCGGCGGTGCCGAGGGCAACCCAGGGGTCGAGTGTGCGCATGTAACGGTCGTCGGGCAATTCGGCCGACTGGGTTCCGGGGTGATCGGAATCCCTCGAGACGGGGATGTGAGTGTGCTCCGGAACGTAAAAGGCGTCGAATCCATTCGCCTCCGCAGCCTTTGCTGCATCGGCAGGGCGGATGCCGCGATCACTGGTGAACAGGCTGAGTCCGTAGCGCACTGGTTCTCCTTCGATGGTCCGTCGAAAAACTGTAACCTGTTGCATCTTCGTTCGGATAGGTTTCCAGCCCAGTAAATCGATTGCCGACGTGACCGGGGACGTGGTGAACTCGGGCGGACTTGTTGTGGGTCGAGAAGTGGATGCAGTAGAGGTGGATGCAGTAGAGGTGGATGCAGTAGTGATGGATGCAGCGGAGATGAATCGGTTGTCGTGGAATGCGGCGACCGTCGCTCACAACAGTCACAAAGGAGACCAGGCACAGTTCTTTCGCAACGGCGGGTCGACCTTGTATCCGGAAGAACTGGCGCTGCTCGGCGAGATCGACGGCTCCTCGATTCTTCATCTGCAGTGCAATTCCGGTCAGGATTCGTTGAGTTTGGCCGCTCTCGGTGCCGCGGTGACCGGCGTCGACATCGCGGATTCCGCGATCGACTTCGCCCGAACCTTGTCCGCGGAATCCGATATTGCCGCCGATTTCGAGCGTGCCGATGTATCTGCGTGGCTCCGCGCTGCTGCCGCTGGCCAGAGAAAGTTCGACCGAGTCTTTTCTTCGTACGGAACGGTGATCTGGTTACCCGATCTCGACGAGTGGGCCGAGGGGATTGCCGGTGTTCTGGCGCCGAACGGTCGATTCGTTCTGGTGGAGTTTCATCCGTTTGCCATGTGTTTCGACGAGAAGTGGTCGCTGACATACCCGTACGGAGGCGGGACTCCCGTGACCGAACCCCGTGGCGTGGGCGACTACGTGGCAGATTCGGCCGATCTCATCTTGCCAGGCGCTGAGGGAAACGGAGTCGAGAACTTCGAAAATCCTTTCCCCTCATGTGAATTCAACTGGTCCATTTCCGAGGTGCTAGGAACTTTGCGGCGGGCCGGATTGACGCTCGAGTCTTTCGACGAGTACCCGTACGCCAACGGTTGGCAAGGATTCGAGGAGATGGCTGAACTCGGCGGCAAGCGTTGGGGAGTCCCGGCCGGACGACCCGAGATACCGCTCATGTATTCGCTGTCGGTTCGCTTGGCCGACTGACGCCTATTTCCCCCGCATTTGCGGGTAATTGCAGACACAGGTAGTAATTACCCCCATGCCCTCGACGCCACTGACACGACGCATCGCCGTCGACCTGTGCCGTCTTGGTGCCAACTGCTGTTGCTGTTGATTCCTTCCGACTCTCCTGAGTGAGAATGGCGCCGCTCCGTGCGCCTTCGCCCCTGCATATGCGCCCGTTGCTGCATGTGTGCCGGAATTTTCCGTACGTCGAGGAAGAACAGCGATGTCGACTCCTGTCGAAGCAATAGAACAAACATCAGTCACGGAACCGAACCGTGAGCCGCGTCGGCCGTGGACTTCGAGTGCGACCACTGTCGGACTGCCGGTGCTTTCCGTGATCGCATTCTTGGCCCTGTGGCAGGTCGCTGCCGCGAGCGGCACCTGGAGTGAGACCTTCGTGCCGTTCCCGAGCACGGTCTGGCATGCCTTCGTCAACACGATGACCACGCACGACGGAGTGCGCGGCTACCAGGGCTACCTGCTCTGGGAGCACCTCTACATGACGCTGCGACGGGTGCTGGTCGGTGTGATCATCGGCGTCGGATTGGGCGTGATCCTCGGTTTGGCCATGGGATCGGTGACATGGCTGCGGAGCCTGCTCGAACCGTGGTTGACGTTCCTGCGCGCACTGCCGCCCCTGGCGTACTTCTTCCTGCTGGTGATCTGGCTGGGAATCGACGAGGCGCCGAAGATTACATTGCTGGCGCTCGCTGCTCTTCCGCCGGCAGCGGTGGCCACCACAGCTGCTGTGGTCGCGGCGCCGGTCGGACTGGTCGAAGCGGCCAGGGCCCTGGGAGCCTCACGGGCGCAAGTGATCCGGGACGTCGTCGTCCCGTCGGCCTTACCGGAAACTTTCACGGGCATTCGGCTGTCGGTAGGTATGGCGTACTCGTCGGTGGTCGCGGCCGAACTGTTCAACGGCATCCCCGGAATCGGCGGAATGGTCAAGGATGCAAGCAATTACAACAACACACCGGTCGTGCTGGTGGGGATCTTTGCCATCGGATTCTCCGGCCTGATCATCGACGGACTGCTGCGGGCTGCAGAGCGCCGCGCCGTTCCCTGGAGGGGAAAAGTATGACTGACAATTTGAAACACGCCAGCAGCAATCTGAAGCGCAGCAGTAATTCGACGCGCAATGAAGGAAGGGCTGCCCGGACGGCGTTCACGGTGCTGATCGGCGTCCTTGCCCTTGTTCTCGGTGCGTGCTCGGTGGATCATTCGGGCCAGGATTCGTCCAAGGAAACGATCCGTATCGCTTACCAGTCGTTCCCGAGCGGCGACTTGATAGTCAAGAACAATCGCTGGCTTGAAGACGCACTGCCCGAGTACAACGTGAAGTGGACGAAGTTCGATTCGGGAGCCGACATCAACACCGCCTTCATCGCCGGAGAAATCGACTTCGGCGCAATCGGTTCGAGCCCGGTTGCTCGTGGCCTCTCGGCACCGCTGAACATTCCGTACCAGGTTGCGTTTGTTCTCGACGTGGCCGGCGACAACGAAGCCCTGGTGGCGCGCAACGCAACCGGAATCAAGACCGTCGCAGATCTGCGTGGCAAGAAAGTGGCCACGGCATTCGCCTCGACCGCGCACTACAGTCTGCTGGCAGCACTGAACCAGGCCGGACTCAGTGCCGACGACGTCCAGTTGGTGGATCTCCAGCCGCAAGCATCCCTCGCAGCCTGGCAGCGCGGTGACATCGATGCCGTCTACACCTGGCTGCCCACGCTCGACGAACTCCGTAAGGACGGAACACAGTTGATCGCCAGCCGTGAGCTCGCGACAGCAGGAAAGCCGACACTCGATCTTGGTGTGGTGTCGACTGCGTTTGCCAAGGATCACCCCGAGATCGTCGACACCTGGCGCCAGGTTCAGGCCCGCGCGCTCACGACGATCGCCACTGATCCGAACGCGGCAGCGGAAGCTGTTGCCGCACAATTAGGCGCCTCGAAGGAAGACGCGGCAGCGCAGTTGAAACAGGGTGTGTTCCTCACTCCGGAGCAGATCTCCTCGCCGGAATGGTTGGGCACCGAGGGCGCTCCCGGGAATCTGGCAGTGAACCTGCAGAGTGCAGCGCAATTCCTGGCCGAGCAGAAGCAGATCGACAGTGTGCCTGATCTGGCGGTCTTTCAGAATGCTCTCTATGTGAAGGGGCTTCCCGATGTCCTTGACCAGTAGCGTGACCGCACAGCAGGCCTCGGGAGGATTCGCCCCCGACCGCCCGGGCGCGATCCGAATCGACACCGTCTCGCACAGGTACGGCCACGGTCGAGAGTCCGTCACGGCACTCGGGCCCGTATCGATCGACGTCACACCTGGTGAGTTTCTGGTTCTCGTCGGAGCGTCGGGTTGCGGCAAGAGCACATTGCTGCGGCTGATCGCGGGTTTCGAAAATCCTTCCAGTGGAACGGTTCAGGTCTCCGGATCCGACCCGATTCCCGGGTCGAGTGCGGGAGTGGTGTTTCAGCAGCCACGGCTCTTTCCGTGGAAATCGGTGGGCGGCAACATCGATCTGGCACTCAAATACGCCGGCGTTGCAAAGAGCGAGCGCGGGCGAAGGCGCGACGAGCTTCTCGACCGCGTCGGTCTGGTCGGCACTGCGGACCGGCGTATCTGGGAAATCTCCGGCGGGCAGCAGCAGCGGGTGGCAATTGCTCGTGCCTTGGCGGCCGAAACGTCGTTGCTCCTGTTGGACGAACCCTTTGCCGCGCTGGACGCCCTCACTCGCGAGCGTCTGCAGGAGGACCTGCGCAGTGTCAGTGCCGAATCGGGGCGAACAAGTGTCTTCGTCACTCACAGTGCCGACGAGGCGGCCTTTCTCGGCTCCCGCGTCGTAGTTCTGACAAGCCGGCCGGGCAAGGTCGCGCTCGACCTGAAAATCGATCTGCCACGAACCGGCGTCGATCCCGACGATCTCCGAGGCTCACCCGAATACGCGGCATTCCGAGCCGAAGTCGGCCATGCGGTCAAGGTTGCAGCTGCAGCGTAGGTACCCTGCGCGTCGACTACCAGGTGGCCGCGTCGATAATGGGAAGGAGAACGTGCAGGACACGACGAACAAGGAGTGGTCATGGCAACTGAGGTGGAGTCCGGTGACCTCGTGCAGGCAGCCGGCCATGCGGGTCCGTGGACGGTAGTCGAAGTTCGCCAGGGGATGGCGCTGCTCGAACACAGTGACGGGCACAGGTTGTCGCGTCGAACGACGACGTTGACCGTCGTCCGCAAGGGCTCGGGCAAGAAGGCAACGGCCGTCGAAGACGGGAACGACGAAAACGGATCGCCAACTCTGTTCGACTGAAACCGCAGCTCGACTGATCTTCCGTCAGTTCGAGACGGCGTCAGCTGGAGAAAATGTCGTCTACGCGTTTGTCGAAGTATTCGGCGATTCGGAACGCCAGTGACAGACGTGGGTCGAAGTGACCCTTCTCGATCGAGATGACGGTCTGGCGTGTGATGCCGAGCGCGTCGGCGCACGCTTGCTGTGACAATCCGGCTGCCGTACGAAGTTCTTGAAGGTTGTTGCGCATCAGATCTCGTCAGATCTCGAATGTGGGGTGCGGTCCCTCGACACTGCCCAGTACCGGATTCCGAAGTCGGCCAGCCCGAGGGCTGTAAACATTACGAGCGGCAGTTCGGGAGCGCCGAAGACATTGTGCGCGATCAGCGCGATCCCCATGGCAGTGATCAAGTCGGTGAACGCGCCGAAGCCGGCCTTGCGACTCCATTCTGTTTCGACGGTGTCCTCGGGGTAGGCGGGGGCCTTGTCGTTCTCCGATGGAAAAAGGGCCCACGCCGACCCGATACAAGCCGGTGCCATGACGATTGCGAAGACGATGAAGGCCAACGTCTTCCGATCATCGGCGGTCAATGCTGCGAAAAAGCTGAAGGCCAGCGTTGCTGCGACGCCGATACCGATGATCAGGCTCCACCGTGCCGTGGTGCTCATGAAGCCTCCCAGATGTAAGAGTTCTTTGACATGCCTGAGCGTAGGTCTACGTGCGCTGAATGTCAAAGAACTCTTACATCGCGCTGAGGGTCAAGCGACCCCGAAAGGCGCTGCGTATGAAAACTTCCCCGTCTGATCGGGGCGGTGCGTGGTGAGGGTCCTGATCTGAAAGTGCTCGCCCCACTCGGCTTCCGGAGACTCGATCCCGGCGTCCGTGCTGGTGACGAACCCGAACTGCGGGTAGTACTCGGTGCTGCCCAGGAGGGCGAGCAGTGGCACGTCCAGAGCGTCGGACGCACCGATCACCGCGTGCATCAACGCCGAACCGACGCCGCTGCGTTGGTTGTCCGGTGTGACTGCCAACGGGCCGAGGCCAACCGCCTCAACGGGACCGACCCATCCGCGTGTTCCGATCACGAAACCAACGATCTCATCACCGGCGATGGCGACAAGGGACAACTTCGGTAAGTAGTCGTTCGAGGCGAAGAGCTGACGTGTCAGTTCGATCTCGTGGGGAGACTCGCCGGGCGGCGCTTGGTCGGCAAACGCCGCCCCGAGCAGTGAATAGATTGCGTCACGGTCGGAAGAAGTTTCGCGGCGGATGTACATGGCCACGAAACTACCCGCTTCATCTCCGATCGTGCTCCTCGTTTTCGGCCTGACGTGCCACTCGCTTTTCGTAATCCGCACGCCCGTTCGGATCTACCGATGTCAGCGCGCGGCGATCGTCGATCACCCGGCGTCCGATGTTGATCATCCATTCGGGTACTACAGCGTCGATGAGGTCCCAGCCCGCAAGGTAACGCGGAACAGTAGTTTCGGCTCGCCGGTGCGCGACCGTGTCGACGACAGCTTTGGCCACGACCTCGGGTTCAACCGTCGGCATGCCCTTTCCGAGTGGCACACCGGAGGAGAGCCCGGTGCGCACCGCGCTGGGCAGGATGGCGCTGACGCTGACTCCGGAATCTGCGAATTCGACACGAGCAGAGGCGGAAAGGCCCACCGCACCGAACTTGCTTGCGTTGTACACGGCCATTCCTGGCACCGGTAGCTTGCCTGCCATGGATGCGATGTTGACGACGTGGCCGCGTCGCCGATCCACCATGCCGGGCAGCACGGTGCGCATCCCGTGAATCGGGCCCCAGACATTGACGTCGAGGGTTACTCGACTGGTGGCGTCGGACTCGTCGAGGAAGCTGCCGAGCGGCATCACGCCCGCATTGTTGACCAGAATGTCGATGTGACCGAATTCGCCGATCACTGTGGAGACGAACACATCCCAGGATTCGCGTGAGGTGACGTCCAGAGCGTACCCGCGGGCCCGTGCGCCGATGGATGCGGCGGTGTCGACGGCCGTCTCCTCGTCGAGGTCGCCGACGCAGACGAGTGCGCCGCGAGCTGCGAACAACTCCGCTGTGGCCCGGCCGATTCCGCGGCCACCTCCGGAGATGACGACGACTGCTCCGTCGAGATCGATCGGCGGGTAGGTGGTGCCGAAAAGGCTCATGTGGTGTACTCCGGTTCGGGGGTGGTGGTGGGCTCAGCGGGGGTGTCGTCTGACGCAGGGTTGTCGGACAGCGTGTGGTTGTAGGCGTATGGATCGAAGGCCCGTAGCCGCCGACGCATGGCTCCTGACGACCACGGCCAGTTGAAGCTGTTGCGGCCGTTGACGTCGAAGAAATAGCTTTCGCAACCACCAGCGTTGTAGACCGTTGTACCCAATGCCTCCTGAACTTGAGAGTTGAAGGCTGCCTGTACTTCCGGGCGCACGTCGATGGTTTTCCAGCCGTGCCGACGAGCGTGGCCGATCGCCTGTGCCACATAGTTCAGTTGGGCTTCCAGAATCATGAAGGCCGACGTGTGTCCGGTGCCGAGGCTCGGGCCCAGCAGAATGAACGCGTTGGGGAATCCGCTGACGGCGGAACCGAAGTACGCCCGCGGGCTTCCCTGCCAATGATCGTCGAGTGATCGACCTTCTCCGTCGAATACCTTTGATGCAATGGGCATGTCGAGGATGTGGAAGCCCGTTCCGAAGATGATCGCGTCCACTTCCGATTCCACTCCGTCGGCTCCGATCACGGTGTTGCCGTGGATCTCTTCGACTGCGTTGGCGTGGACGGTCACGTTGGGTCTGCCGAGGGCCGGGTAGTACGAGTTCGACATGAGTAGTCGCTTGCAACCGAGGGTGTAGTCGGGAGTCAGCGCCTTGCGTAGCTTCGGATCGCGCACCTGCAAGCGCAATTGGGCCGACCCGAGTTTCTGCACGATACGCAGGATCCACGGATTGCGGAACCCCAATCCAAGCGCTTCCATGATTCCGTATTCGATGCTGCGTAGAGCCTTGTGCGCTCCCGGTACGAATCGCATGACGGACCTTTCGATCCGCGGTACGTAGTGATCGGGTTTGGGAAGGACCCATTGAGCGGTGCGTTGGTAAAGGTGAAGGGCGGACACGTCGGAGACGATGCGCGGCACGAATTGGACTGCGGAAGCGCCGGTACCTACGACGGCGACGCGCTTTCCGGTCAAGTCGTAGTCGTGATTCCACTGCGAGGAATGAAACACCTCGCCCTCGAACGTTTCCAGCCCGGGAATCGCCGGCGTCAGGGGTTCGTTCCACGGGCCGGCGGCGGCTATCACGAAACGAGCAGTGAGTTCACCGCTGGAAGTTGTGATCTTCCAGAGTGATTGCGATGCGTCCCACTGTGCGGAGAGCATTTCGACCCCGAAGCGAACGTGCTTGTCGACACCGTGGCGGACGGCCGTGTCCTCGATGTACTCGCGGATCTCCGGCTGCTCCGCGAACAGTCGGGTCCAATCCGGATTGGCGGCAAAGGAATACGAGTACAGGCCGGACGGAACGTCGCAGGCACAACCGGGATAGGTGTTGGCGCGCCAGGTGCCGCCGAGGGAGTCAGCTTTCTCGAGCAGGACGAAATTGTCGATCCCGAGGCGCTGCAGGTGAATTGCGGCACCGATCCCGGAGATCCCGCCACCGATGATCACGACCTCGAAGTGGTCAGTTCTGTTGTTCACTGAGTCTGCGCTTTCACTGGTGGGACGGGGTGGAGTGGAACGGGCGCGCATCGAGTTCGCGTTTCACGCTCGCACGTGTTGTACGTAGGGATGATTCGAAGGTGGCGAGCCGCCGTCGGCCGTCCATGAAGTTGGCGCCCATGACGGCGAGATCGTCGTCGGTGGCGTCTATGCGCAAGACCCTGGTTCCCGCAGCGCGGACCAGTTCGATTTCCCGGTCGAGGCCCTTGGACATGGAGTTCCGCAGGGCGCCGCGTTCGATACGGGCGGCGCCGCGCGCCGGCTTCAGTGTTCGAGATGCCATGGGCGCCAGTACAACCAGCTCGTCGAGTTCGAGGGGGAGCAGGAGGTCTACCGATGCCGTGGATGCCGCGCCGCCGTCGATGTACCTGACGCCGTCGATGGTGACAGGTGGGAACCAGCCGGGAATCGCCCAAGACGCTCGAAGCGCTTCACCGACTGTCGCTTTCGGAGCCCCCTGTGCCCCGAACGCGACCCGTCGCCCGGTTCTGTAGTCCATGGATACCATGTACGCGCACGGATGTGGGAGCCACGAATCGCCAGGGGCAAGAGATTCGGCGAGCGTGGTGAGCCAGGACGGGTCGCCGCCACCACGCGGTGCGATACCGCTCATCCGGCTCAGAACGGGAAGATCTCGACGCGTCACCAGTCGTGGATTGCCGATCCCCAAGCTCGGTAGTGGCGGGATTCTTCCGGGTGCCGATGCTGTGTGGGCGAGGAGTTCGGGACGTGCGGCGGGTTCTCCGAGTTGCATGGCTACCAGCTCGTCGACGCCGACTCCGCTGCCGAGCATTGTCACGAACTCGGCTCCGGCGGACGTGCCGATGATGGCGGTGGCTTCGCGGGGATCCCAGTCGAGGGCGTCCCGAACCGAGGCGAGGGCAGCAACGGTCCAGGCGAAGCCGAGGGTGCCGCCGCATCCGATTGCCAAGCCGCGTCTAGGCGCGCTGTGTCGTCCGGGCCCGGGCTCGGTGGTGCCGGTCACTTCTGAAGTCATATTTCGGAGACTATCAGTATCTGAATAACGTGGGTACCCCAAATTTGGGTTTCGGGAGTGCGCCTGCGGTGCGCTTCCGGTATTCGGCTACCGTTGGAATCTCGATACTCAGAACCGCGAGGAGGTTCCGATGGCGCGATTGACCAGGCAGGAAGCGCAGGCGATGACCCGCGAGACCTTGTTGGCGACTGCCGTCGAACATTTTCTCGATCGCGGGTACGCCGCCGCGTCGCTCGATCAGATCGCCGAGGATGCCGGTTATTCCAAAGGTGCGGTGTACTCGAACTTCAAGAACAAGGACGAGTTGTGCGCCGAGGTGCTCGGCCGAATCAGGTTGACCAAGGTCGGCGAGATCACCTCACAGCTCGGAGCCAATTCGACGCTCGACGACGCGGTGGCCGAGTTCGCGCGATGGGCCGAGCGAACCATCGGGGACAAGAGATGGACGTTGCTCGAAGTCGAGTTCTCGGTGCGATCGCGGCACAGCGAAGAGATCCGCGAAAAGATCGCGACGGGTGCCGATCAGGTGCGCGGACTGATTGCCGGAGTGGTGCAACATCTTGCCGAGTCCAACGGCGTGACGCCGGCACTTGACCCGAACGCTGCGGCACTGCGCATACTCAGCGTCGGAATCGGTTTGGGGCTACAGCGTGCGATCAGCCCTGAGCTGCCTGTTGATCCGCTGGTGGATACGTTGCGGGAGATTTTGCTGGGTGGGTGAGTAGAACGCGGAGCATTCCGCCGATCTCGGCGACGGCGGTGCGCGAACCGGCGCTCGGTCCCAGAACGTTGACGAAGCCGTGGATGAACCCGCGATAGCGTCGATCGGTCACGTGAACACCGTTGTCGCGCAATCGAGCTGCGTAGGCTTCGCCTTCGTCCCGGAGTGGATCGAATCCCGCCGTGATCACGATGGCCGGCGGCAGTCCGGTCGCGTCGGGGGCGCGTAGCGGCGACACCATCGGATCGAGTCGATCGGCATTGCTGCCGAGGAAGCTGGACTCGTAGAAGTTCATGTTGGCCTCGGTCAGGAAGAAACCTTCACCGAACGTCGTTCGCGAGGGGGCCTTCTCGTGAAAGTCGGTCGCGGGGTAGATCAACAGCTGCGCCGCCGGTGGGGTCTTGCCGTCGTCGCGGGCACGCAGCGCGACCGTTGCGGAAAGATGCCCGCCCGCGCTGTCGCCCCCGACAGCGATGCGCGTCGGGTCTGCGCAGAACTCGTCGGCGCGGTCGACGATATCGAGGTATGCGGCGTAGGCATCGTGTACCGGTGTGGGGAAAGCGAATTCGGGTGAGAGCCGGTAGTCGACCGAGATGACCCGTGCGCCGGAGGTTTCGGCCAACAGGCGGCACGGGGCATCGTGGGATTCGATGCTGCCCTGTACCCACCCGCCGCCGTGGAAGTAGACGAGCAGAGCGCCGGTGTCGGCTGTCGGGACGTAGAGCCGGGCGCGAAGCGGGCCGTCGGCACCCGAAACGGAGATCTCCTCGGTGTGGACGGGCGTGGGCCTGCCGCCCATCATGATCGCGGTTCGGGTGAGATTGGCGCGAGCAGCGGCGAGTGACTGGGGATCGGTTGAATGCGAGGGGAGTGGCCGCGTCTTCGCGAGCGTGAGCAGAAGGTGTGCGTCGGCGTCGAGCGTGTTGCCCTCGATGACGACGGGTGGTCCGGTGATTCGACGTTTCACCGCGCTGGGCAGTGCGAATGCGGCTGCCACCAAGGATGCTTCGGCGCGATCTCGAATGCTGCGGCTGCTGGCCTGCTTCACGGATTCCGACACGTGGCGCAGACTACCAAGCATGACTACTGCGGCACTGTCGATCACGCAGATCGAGAACACACATCTGGTTCGGTGCGGTCACGCCAATTGGGTCCTGGTCGAAGAGGGGTCCGATCTGACCTTGATCGACGGCGGATATCCGGCCAACGGCACCGACGTCGAACGCTCGATCGAACAGATCGGTCACCAGCTCGGGGATGTTCGGGCAATTCTCGTCACTCACGCGCACATCGATCACATCGGTGGGATCGCGGACATCGTGACTCGGCTCGAGGTTCCGGTCCTGATGGATCCGTTGGAAGTGCCTCATGCGAAGAGGGAGTATCTGCAACAGTTGTCGCCGGTCGGAGTTCCGTTGCTGTTGTGGCGGCGAGGTGCTCCGAAATGGCTTCGCGACGTGATCGGAGTCGGCGCGTTGAAAGGTGCGGAACTGCCTCGGGCACAGTCCTTTGCGTCCGGTGGTGCGCTGGACGTTCCCGGTCGGATCGTGCCGATTCCCACTCATGGGCATACCGACGGCCACAGCGCTTACCTTGTTCCCGACGCAGGAGTGATCGCGTCGGGTGACGCTCTGGTGACCGGACACGCGACGTCGAGCGTCGCCGGACCACAGTTTCTGGTGTGCCCCTTCAATCATGACCGTGAAGCGACCGACCAGGCGTTGGACAATATCGCTGCTGCACCGGCCGGCGTGCTGTTTCCCGGACATGGTCCGGTTTACGAGGGCAGCATGACTGCCGCGGTCGAACAGGCCCGAGCGGGCCGGACAAGGATGCGTCCATGACTACTGTCGAAACGGTCGACGAAGGTGCGGTGCACGGTTTCCTTCATCGACCTGCTTCTGTGTCCTTCGCGTCGCCCGTCGCCACGCTTGCACTGACTCACGGCGCGGGAAGTAACTGCGACACCGTGCTGTTGCGTGCTGTTGCCGACGGCTTTGCTGCGGCAGGAGTGCAAGTTCTGCGCTTCGATCTCGCGTTTCGGGTGCGTCGAGCTTCGGGGCCTCCGCATCCGTCGCGTGCTGCAGAGGATCGCGCGGGCATTGCCGAGGTGATTGCTGCTGTTCGCAAGGACTACTCGGTGCCCGGACCCGTTCTGCTCGGCGGACATTCGTACGGCGGTCGGCAGGCGTCGATGCTTGCGGTGGAGAACCCGGGACTTGTCGACGGCCTGGTCCTACTCTCCTATCCACTGCATCCACCGAAGAAGCCCGAGAAGCTCAGAACCGAACACCTGCCCGACCTGAACACACCGACCGTTGTCGTCCACGGATCGAAGGACGAGTTCGCGACAACGGAGGAGATGCGGGCAGCACTCGCCTTGATTCCCGCCGCGACTCGTCTGGTGGAGTTCGAAGGAGCTCGACACGACTTGTCCGTGGTGAAATTTCCGGTGGTGGAGGAGACAATCGCGGCCGCATCGGCGGTGTTTGCGTTCTGAACGCCGAGCGGGCGGTTGCCCGTGTCGGTGGTTCCTGGTGAGATCGAACCATGAGTGCCCAGCCGTATCAGCCCAGTGCCCTGTCCGACGTCACGGTGAGCGTCGACGGTGACGACACAGTCGTCAGCTTTCCTCGGGTGCTGCCGTATTCCGTCGAGAAGGTGTGGGAGGCGATCACCGACCCGGAGATGTTGGCGCAATGGACGCCGTACACCGCCGATCGGAATCTGAGCCGTACCGGTGATGCGGTGATCACCATGCTCACCGAGGACGGCGCCCCCGAAATGTCGCTGCCGGTCACCGTTCACGTCGTGGAGACCACTCGGCGGCTCGAACACGAGTGGGGCCCGGACGAATTGGTGTGGGACCTGACCCCGATCGAAGGCGGTACCCGCGTCGTGCTGACGCAGAGGTCGCGCGCCGAGGGGATGGCGTCGGCGCTCGCTGCGGGGTGGCATCTGTGCTTCGACGTACTCGATGCCCTTCTGGCAGGCGAGCCCTTCGGACCGATTGTGGGTGAACGGGCGCGCGAGTACGGCTGGGACGCACTCAACTCCGGTTACGCGCGACAGTTGGGCATCGACGAATCTCAGGTCTGGTAGCTGCTCAGAGTTTGCGACTGGCAGGCTTTCTGGTGGAGGCTCGCGCGATCAGTTCGACGGGAAGCTTCACGGATTCGACGTTCTTGCCGGAGATCAGTGCGAGTAGGTGCTCGAGCCCGGTCGCGCCGATCTTTCGGGCGGGGGACCTGACCGTTGTCAGGGGCACCGGGAGTTGGGAGACAACCGGAATGTCGTTGTAGCCGACCAACGCAAGATCGTCGGGAATGCTCAACCCGAGATCACGGGCCACACCGAGTACGCCGATCGCGATGGTGTCGCTCACCGTGAAAACGGCGTCAGGGCGCGTGTTCCCGCTGAGCAGTGTGGACGCCGCATCGACACCCCCTTGAACTTCGAACTCGGACGCCACTATTCGGTTCGGCGGCAGTTCCAGACCGGCTTCGGCCAGGGCATCGCGGAAACCCGCGACGCGTTCCCGCGACGTGCTGGCGTGATCCGGCCCCGCGATCACTCCGAGATCGCGATAGCCGCAGTCCAGTAGATGCTTCCCCGCGAGGTAGCCGCCGAGGCGGTCGTCGCCGCTGACAAAGGGAAGGCTTCGGTTGACGGATGACGTCGCCGAGTCGATGTGCCGGTTCAGCAGCAGGATCGGCAGTGAGCGCAGGGGGAGCGAGTCGACGAAATCGGTACCCGGCAGGTGGATGCTGCTCAGCATGAGACCGTCGACCTGTCGGCTCACCAGGAACTCGACCGCTTTGCGTTGCGCTTCCAGATCGTCGGGCGGGCTGGAGAGCAAGACGGAGTACCCGGCTGCGGTGGCGGCTTCCTCGATGCCTTGGAACATGGTGGCCACTACAACGTCTGTCAGTCTTGGCATCACGACGCCGATAGTGGTGGTCTTGCGGGTACGCAGGCTGGCCGCCCACAGGTTCGGTTGGTAACCGAGTTCCGCGGCAACCTGACGAACTCGGAGTGCGGAGTCGGACCAACCGTCGGCGGGCTCGGGCTGACGGAGGACCCGCGACGCCGTCGAGATGTGGACCCCGGCCTGGTCGGCGATTTCGCGCAACGTCGGCGGACGGCCGTTGCTGCGGTTCGACGGATCGGGCGTCATCTGCGTCGTGGCTCCTGGTGTGCGTCGGTCCTGAGTTGATTCGGTGTCGGTCGGCAGTTCGGGGATTGACGGGTGCGCAACCGGGCTCTACTCTAGGCGATGCAAACGATTGCGCAATCGTTCTCGCAAAGGATTGCGCCCGAGAACACTGGAGGCCCCGTGACCACGCCGCAGTCCCTGTCCGAGCTTTTTGCCATCGACACCCTGCTGGACGCCGAGGAGATCGCGATCCGCGACACGGTCCGCAAGATGGTCGACGATCGCATTCGCCCGCACGTAGGTGAATGGTTCGAAGCGGCAGCACTGCCGGCTCGTGAGCTGGCCAAGGAACTGGGCGCGCTCGGCGTACTGGGCATGCACCTCGAGGGCTACGGCTGTGCCGGGATGAGCGCCACGGCGTACGGGTTGGCCTGCCAGGAACTCGAAGCTGTCGATTCGGGCATTCGCAGCCTCGTCTCGGTCCAGGGCTCGCTCGCCATGTTCGCGATCCACCGCAACGGAAGTGAAGAGCAGAAGGAAGAATGGCTCCCGCGAATGGCGGCGGGTGAAGCCATCGGCTGCTTCGGTCTCACGGAACCCGATTTCGGATCCAACCCCGGCGGTATGCGAACCAACGCCAAGCGCGACGGGGACGACTGGATCCTCAACGGCACCAAGATGTGGATCACCAACGGCTCCATCGCGGACGTCGCCGTGGTCTGGGCTCGAACCGACGACGGCGTGCGCGGATTTGTCGTTCCCACCGACACTCCGGGATTCTCCGCCCCCGAGATCAAGAACAAGATGTCGCTCCGGGCGTCGGTCACCTCGGAACTGGTGCTCGAGGACGTGCGTCTGCCTGCCTCGGCGATGCTGCCCAAGGCTCGCGGACTGTCCGGCCCGCTCGGCTGCCTCAACGAGGCACGCTTCGGCATCATCTTCGGGGCAATGGGTGCAGCACGTGACTGCCTCGAGACTGCGATCTCATATGCACGTGATCGCAAGGTCTTCGACAAGTCGCTCGCCGCGTATCAGATCACCCAGGCCAAGATCGCCGACATGGCAGTCGAATTGGGCAAGGGGCAGTTGCTCGCCATCCACCTCGGGCGCCTCAAGGACGCCGGGACGGTTCGCCCCGAGCAGGTCAGCACCGGCAAGCTCAACAATGTCCGCGAGGCCATCAAGATCGCCCGTGAATGCCGAACCATTCTGGGCGCCAACGGCATCACGCTCGAGTACCCCGTGATCCGGCACGCCAACAACCTCGAATCCGTTCTCACCTACGAGGGCACGTCCGAGGTTCACCAGCTCGTGATCGGCCGCGCTCTCACCGGTGAAGAAGCTTTCCGGTGACGGCAGACGCTGTCGGAGCGCTCGACGGGTTGGTGATCGCTGATTTCGGCCGCGTCCTCGCCGGTCCGTACGCCACGATGATTCTCGCCGACCTGGGTGCCGAGGTCGTCAAGATCGAGCGGCCGGGTGTCGGGGACGACACTCGCAGCTGGGGCCCACCGTGGGTGGGGGACGAGTCGAGCTACTTTCTGTCGGTGAACCGCAACAAGAAGTCGGTCACTCTGGACCTGCGCGAGCGCGAGGATCTGGAGAGTGCACGCGAGCTGGTTCGCAATGCGGACGTCGTGGTGCAGAACTTCCTGCCGGGAACGATGGACCGTCTGGGGCTGGGCTACGACGCTGTCCGAGAAATGAATCCGCGTGCGGTCTACTGCTCGATCAGCGGCTTCGGTGGCAACAACTCTCTGCCGGGATACGACCTGTTGATTCAGGCGGTCGGCGGATTGATGAGTATCACCGGACCCGATCCCAAGACTCCCACCAAGGTCGGTGTCGCGGTGGTCGACGTCATCACCGGCCTGCATGCCAGCGTGGGAATCCTTGCAGCGCTGCGCCATCGCGATCGCACAGGCGAAGGGCAGCACGTCGAGGTCAATCTGTTGTCCTCGTTGCTGTCCGCACTGGCCAACCAGTCGTCCGGCTACGTGGCCGCGGGCGTGGTGCCGCAGGCAATGGGCAACCGGCATCCGAGCATCGCACCATACGAGGTATTCGACACCGCGGACCGTCCGCTGGTCCTCGCGGTCGGCAATGATCGGCAATTCAGTTCGTTGACAGAGGTTCTCGGAGTTTCCGAACTTGCCGCTGATGCGCGTTTCGCGTCCAACAGCGACAGGGTTGCGCATCGAGAAGAACTGTTCGACGCCGTCACTGCTGCATTGGCCAAGGGCTCTGCGGACTCGTGGTTCGAGGCACTGACCGAGCGAGGTGTTCCGTGTGGGCCTCTCAACGACATCGCCGACGCGATAGCGCTGGCGGAACGGCTGAATCTCGATCCGGTGGTGTCCATCGACGACCCGCGTCGCGATGCACCGACTCGGCAGGTAGCCAATCCGATTCGGATGAGCGGCACGCCGGCAACCTATCGGTCGGCCCCGCCGCGGTTGGGGGAGGACAGCGTTCCCACTCCGTCCGGAGTCAGTTGACCCAAGCGAATCGGCCACCGGAATACCGGTGGCCGATCTGCGTGTGTGGCCGACTCAGCTGACCTTCAAGACCAGCTTTCCGGTGTTCGCTCCGGCGAAGAGAAGATTGAGGCTGTCGCCGAACGCGTCGATACCGCCGTCGACGACGTGCTCGCGAGCAGTCAATTCGCCACTCTTGATCCACTTTCCGATCTGCTCTTGTGCTTCTGCGTAGCGATCGAGGTAGTCGAAGACCACGAAGCCGGCCATCGTGGCGCGGTTGACGAGAAGTGACAGGTAGTGAGCAGGGCCTGGCTGAGGTTCGGTGGCGTTGTAGCCCGCGATGGCGCCGCAGATGACCACCCGAGCGCCGAGGCGCAGACGGGAGAGAGCGGCGTCGAGAATTTCTCCGCCGACGTTGTCGAAGTACACGTCGATTCCGTCGGGAGCGTTGGACTTGAGCGCCTTGTATACGGATTCGTTCTTGTAGTCGATGGCGACATCGAAGCCGAGGTCCTCGGTGAGCCACGCGCACTTCTCCGGACCGCCGGCGATGCCGATGACCTTGCATCCGTGAAGCTTTGCGATCTGGCCGACCAGACTGCCGACCGCACCCGCGGCACCGGACACGACGACGGTGTCACCGTCTTTCAGCTTTCCGACGTCGAGCAATCCGAAATACGCAGTGACGCCGGGGAATCCGAGAGCGCCGAGCCAGGTCGGTAGGGGAGCGATCGATTCGTCGACCCGAGTGACGTCTGTACCGTCGGAAACGCCGTACTCGGAAGCGCCGAAGGATCCGGCCACGATGTCCCCGACCTGGTAATCGGGGTGCCGTGATTCGGTGATGCGTCCGACGCCGTGGGCGCGCATGACGGAACCGAGCTTGACCGGCGGAACGTACGACTTGACGTCGTTGAGCCAACCGCGCATCGCGGGGTCGAGGGAGAGGTATTCGACCTTGACGACAAACTCGCCCGGTCCGGCGGACGGGATCTCGGCATCGACGTATTCCCAGGTGGAAGCGTCGGGAAGTCCTGTCGGGCGGGCGGCGAGGCGTACTTGGCGGTTGGTCATCTCTCCCCTTCGGCGAAACGAATTGAACTTGAGGCCGGATTCAATATAGGTGATGGATCACGAACTGGGAAGAGTTGGATGAACCGATTGACGACTATGTATGTTCGATCGATGAGCAATGTGGTCGAAGACGCGCCTGGTTGGTTCACTCGGGCGTTGGCAGCGCCGGTCGAGACGGGGTCGGTGGAGGTCGAGGGTGCCTCGGTGCACTTTCGGGCTTGGGGGCCGGCGGGGCCGGGAATCGTGCTGATTCACGGCGGCGCCGCCCACAGTCGCTGGTGGGATCACATTGCGCCGCAGTTCGCCGAGGGGCGCCGCGTCGTCGCTCTCGACTTGACGGGCCACGGCGACAGTCACACTCGCGACGCCTACGCGATGTC
Organism: uncultured Rhodococcus sp.; assembly: GCF_963525155.1. NCBI lineage: Bacteria > Bacillati > Actinomycetota > Actinomycetes > Mycobacteriales > Nocardiaceae > Rhodococcus > uncultured Rhodococcus sp. Next base: position 42,139 of record NZ_CAURKP010000013.1, on the reverse strand, counting down.
CCAGTGGGCTCGCGAGGTGCTGGCGGCGGCCGAGGCAGGGGGAATCGAGGGCAAGCCGATTCTGGTGGGGCACAGTATGGGTGGGATTGTTTCTTTCGTGGCCTCGCATCTGCATGGCGAACTGTTGGACGGGGTTGTCATCATCGATTCTCCGCTCAAGGCGCGTACGCCCGAAGAGGAGGCAGCTCGACGCCAGAATGCTTTCGGCCCCAAGAAGGTTTATCCCACCAGGGAAGACGCGATGGGCCGGTTCCGCTTCGTTCCGCCGCAGGACTCGGGTCTGCCTGCGGTGCGTGACCATGTGGCGGCCACGTCGATGGAGGAAGTCGAGGGCGGTTGGTCGTGGAAGTTCGATCCGAATTTCTTTCTCCGAGTAGGCGCCGAAGATGTTCTCGACAGTGAACCACGTTGCCGCGTAGCCTATTTCCGAGCTGAGAACGGCATCGTGTCCGATCGACTCATGGAGCACATGCGCGGATTGTTCGGACCGGAGGCCATCGTGGCGGAGATTCCCGAAGCCGGACATCACGTCATGATCGATCAGCCGTTGCAACTCGTGACCGGGGTGCGAACTGTATTGAGTGCGTGGTCCGTCGCAAGTCAAGTGCCGGTAGAACAAGCGGCAGGTAACGTCGAGGGAAGGGTAGAAGCATGAGCACGGAATTGACGCTCGAACCGAAAGTCGAAGCTGCACTGAAGTTGTGGCACACCATGATCGAAACCGGCGATCTGTCGGCGCTACCGACGATCGTCGCACCCGACGCGCAGTTCCGATCGCCCACGGGATTCAAGCCGTACCAGTCCGCGGATGCCGTTGTGCTCATTCTCAATACGGTGATCCAGGTGTTCGAGAACTTCGAGTACCACCGTCAGTTCGCCGGAGCCAACGGTCGACAGGTCGTGCTCGAATTCAGTGCGAACATCGGCGACAAAAGTCTCAAGGGAATCGACATGGTCGAATTCGACGAGGACGGCAAGATCGTCGATTTCGAGGTCATGGTGCGTCCGGCCAGCGGGCTCGCGGCTTTGGCTGCCGAAATGGGTAAGAGGCTCGGGCAGACGCTACCGACCTACAAAGCCTGAACTGAGTCCGGCCAAGGCTCAGTTCGTACTGAATCCGCCGTTGGAGTGAAGGAGTTGTCCCGTAATCCAGCCTCCGGCGTCGGACATCAGAAACCGAACGAGGTTTGCAGTGTCGCCGGGAGTACCCAGCCGGCCGGCAGGAGTCTGGAGGGTTGTGGCCTGTCTGATCTCGGGTGTCATCCATCCTGTGTCGATAGGTCCTGGGTTGACGACGTTGGCTCGTATGCCGCGTGATCCAAGTTCGACTGCGGCGGCGATGACGATGCGGTCGAGAGCGCCCTTGCTGGCCCCGTACGGAAGATTGTGGGCCGCATGGTCGCTGGTGAGTGCGATGATCCGCCCGGCCCCGTGACTGACGTCGCGCTGTTCCGGAAGCCGTTCAGCGAACGCTTTGATCAGCAGCCAGGAGGCGCGAGCGTTGACGGCGAAATGTCGTTCCCAGCTCTCGACGGTGGTATCGAGGATCGAGCTGTCGACGCTTTCGCAATGTGAGAGCACCAGCCCACGGAGGTCGTTCCGCGCTGCGGCAGCGTCAACGAGCTGATCGGCCACGTCGGGCGAGGCCAGATCTCCAGGAACGAGGTCGACACGGCTTCCGAGTGCGCGACACTTCTCGGCAATGTCTTGCGGATCGTGCGCTCCGCGCCCGAACCCGACGCGTTCGTCGTAAGGCTCCCAGTAGCCGATAGCCAGATCCCAACCATCCTCGGCAAGGCCCAATGCGAGGCTCGCTCCGATCGACTTGCTCCGACCGACACCGGTGATCAATACGGTCCCGCGCTTGTCAGACACTGCTCGCCTCCAGAGATGTCCTGCAATTCAAATGGGGTGAGGTCACTTCAGATGGAAGCATCACTGTAGCGGGCGAGCTGTCGCCTGTATCGAGCGAGCTGTCGCCGTGCCTCGACCTGACCTGTGTCTTGACACGGCGCTGGTCACAGCGTTTGACTGAGATGCAAGCTCGAGTTGATTCGCCCGACTGCGTTCCGGGAGGTTGACCTATGCGCGGCAATGGAATTGCAGGCAAGGCTTTCTCAGGCGAGGGCTGTAGACGTGGAGCACGGTCTCATCGCGGGACCGTCTCGGTTCTGGCTTTGGTTGGGGTGTGCGTACTTTCGTTTGCCACCACTCAGATGGCCGGCGCGCAACCGGTTGCAGAGAATGTCGATACCGGGTTCGTGATCCCTTTTGCCGGGGCACCGGTCTACGAGAGCGTCGCGCCCACGCAGATGACTACTCCGGATCAACTCAACCAGCCACTCGGTCAGCAGACTGCGGAAGAGATTGCCGCGCAGATCGGACTCAAGCCCGCTGACGCTTTGACCGAGGAGCAGTATCGCGACCTCATGGCCGGTGGTGGGGTCGGTGGCAATCTCGAGGATGCCGAGGTGATCGACGAATGCGCCCGGATTCTCACCAATACGAACGGGCGGCCCCTCTATTCCGGCACTACGCCGTCGGTTCTGGCCAGTTACGGGTTGTACGTGAATCCCGAGGGATTGCTGGAGAGTCCGGCCAACGCGGATGCGCCGACGCGACAGGTGAATACGCTGATCGCCCCTGGCGGTTTCGTGGGCACCTGGTTGCGCAACAACGGTGCAACGCACACTCTGATTGCGCTCTATCAGTCGGCATACACGGTGCAGGCAGTCTACGGATTTGCAGCGCAACAGATTTCGGGAGCAGCGCAGCTGGTGGCCAACACCAAAGGCGATGTGAATTCGGAAGTCGGCATGTCGATGGCACCGCCGCTCTGGATAGTGAACTTCGCACTGCTCTACATCTTGAAGCCGTCACTGGCGGCGGCCATGCCTGCGCACTGGGCTCCCATTCCGCCTGCCGTTGCCGACGCCGTGAAAGCGAGTCCCACCGGTCAAGTCGCTTTCAGTGACTACGCGTCCTATTTCGAGTGATCGGTCTGCCGGACAGCGCTGACGAACTTCTCGATCAACGCGTGGTCCTTGACGCCGCGGGAGGATTCGACGCCGCTGGAGACGTCGACGCCCCAGGCGCCGGTGGCATCGAGTGCGTCGCGAACGTTGTCCGGGGACAGTCCGCCCGCCAGGATCCACTGGCCTTGCGGGCGCGATTGCTGTTGGGCCCAATGCCACGGCACCCCTGATCCGGCGTCTGCGCCGTCGATCAGGAGTTCGTCCTCGCCGAGGTCGAGATTGTAACCGTCGCGGACGTTGCTGGAGACGACCGCGCGGATGACGGCGAGGCCGGCATCGTGCAGCTGCTGCACTTGCTCGGCGTCGACAAGATCGTGAACCTGTACGGTGCGAAGCCCGGTGATCTTCGCGATCTCGAGGATCTGATCGATCGGGTTGCCGAGAAAGACTCCGATTGCACGGATGTGATCGGGAACTCGCGCGAGCAGAGCGACTGCGAGTGTGGGGTCGACTTTGCGGACGCTCTCGGCGAAGACGAAACCGATGGCGTCGACGCCCAGGCCCACCGTGAGGTCGACCGTGTCAACGTCGCGTAGGCCACAGACCTTGATGAATGTCACCTGATACAGAGTACTAGCGTCGTCGCCGTACCAGCGTCGTCGTCTAGCCTCGTGCGTGCGACATTTCTACGCGCGAGAGGCTTGACGTGGACTGGCTCTACCGAATCAGTTTGATCTCGGGACCACTGCCGGTGATCCTGACTGTGCTCGGGGTCCTGGGTGGTGTGTGGCTGCTCGGTTCGAACGTGCGCTGGTACTACCGCAGAGCGGTGCCGATCGCGGGGCTGATCGCGCTGGTGATCATGATCGCCGTGTGGATCACCGTCGAAAAGGTGATCGTGCCGTTCCCCGATCCCATCGAGATGTCGATCTACGTGTGGATCGGAATCGGTATCTACGCGTTGCTACTTCTCGGGCCGCGAATCAAGGCGGGCGGAACCGTCGCGAAAGCGCTCCTGTCCGTGATCGCGACGGTTCTGGTCGTCATCACTGCCGCGACGCAGATCAATCTGGTTTTCGCCGCGTATCCGACTGTGGGAATTGCGTTCGGACACGACGATTTCGACCGCATCTCACTCAGTGAAGTTCCCGGTCCGACCGATCCTGTTGTCACCGGCGATCCCACCGACACTGTGTGGAAAGCGCCGGAGGGCATGCCGATTCGCGGACGGGTCACGACTTTGCCTGTCCCCGGGACGATTTCAGGATTCTCCGCGCGCGACGCGCAGGTGTATCTGCCGCCGTCGTACTTCACCAATCCGCGTCCGCTTCTTCCCGTGCTCGTGCTCATGGCAGGTCAGCCTGGCAAGCCCGAGGACTGGCTCCAGGGCGGAAAGCTGACCGCGACAATGGACGCTTTTGCACGGGATCACGAGGGGTTGGCTCCAGTCGTCGTGATAGCCGATGGAACAGGGTCGCAGATGGCCAATCCGCTGTGCACCGACTCGTCACAGGGCAAGGTCGGCACGTATCTGGCAAAGGACTTGCCCGCTGCGGTGGCGAATGCGTTCCAGATCGACACGAATCCGCGAGCGTGGGCAATCGGCGGGCTCTCCTACGGTGGCACCTGCTCACTGCAGATGGCGACCAATTACCCCGAGGTGTACCCGACATTCCTCGATCTGTCCGGTCAGTTGGAGCCTTCGCTCGGTGACCGACAGCGAACCGTCGACGAGATATTCGGCGGCGACGAAGCGGCGTACGTGAAGGTGAATCCGATGGACCTGCTGGCGACTCGGAAGTTCCCGAACTCGGGCGGAGTGTTCGTCGTCGGAACAGATGACAACGAGTTCAAGCCGGGTCAGCAAAAGGTGTACGAAGCGGCCAAAGCGGCCGGAATGGACGCCAGGTATCTCGAGCTTCCCGGTGGTCACAGCTTTTCGGTGTGGTCGGCCGGCGTCGAGCAGGAGCTGACGTGGATCTCGCAGCGAATGGGACTGATCAGCTGAATCCTGTTCCGGTTTTGGAACGTGTTCTATATTCGGTGTGTGGCTGCCGTTCGGCAGTCTCTCGATCGTTCACCGACTGGAGTTCAGGCACATGTACGAGTGGTCCGACACCGACCTGATGTTCCGCGACGCCTTGCGGGGCTTTATCGACAAAGAGGTGCGACCTCACGTCGACGAGCTCGAAAGTGGTGCGCTGCCGCCGTTCGACATCATTCGCAAGCTGTACTCGACCTTCGGTCTGGCCGACATGGCACGCGAAGGCCTCGAGAAGTCGCTGGCACGCGAGCGCGGCGAAGCGCCCTCCGGTGACGGTGAGAAGTCGAGCGCCTTCAGCGGCGCCGGCAGCATGGGCGTCGTGCTCAACAGCGAATTGGCCGGAGTCAGCCTCGGCCTGGTCGCGTCGTTGGGTGTCAGCCTCGGATTGGCCGCCGGAACTATCCGCAGCCGCGGCACACTCGCGCAGAAGGAACGCTGGCTCCCCGGCCTGGTGACATTCGAGACCGTCGGCGCCTGGGCGATCACCGAACCGGACTCCGGCTCGGATGCCTTCGGCGGCATGAAGTCCTACGTACGCCGCGACGGCGACGACTACATCCTCAACGGCAACAAGACCTTCATCACCAACGGTCCGTACGCCGACGTGATGATCGTCTACGCAAAGCTCGACGAGGGCGATGCGTCGGTTGATCGTCGTGACCGCAAGGTGCTCGCCTTCATCCTCGACAAGGGCATGGAGGGGCTCACGCAGAGCCCGCCGTTCAAGAAGATGGGAATGAACTCCTCGCCGACGGGTGAGCTGTTCTTCGACAACGTCCGCATCACCAAGGACCGTCTGCTCGGCGAGACCGAGGACAGCGGAAAGTCGGACGGCAAATCCAGCGCCAAGGAGAGCTTCGCCGCCGAACGCATCGGCATCGCGTCGCTCTCACTGGGCATCATCAACGAATGCCACCGTCTGAGCATCGAATACGCGAAGTCCCGCAAACTGTGGGGACGTGAGATCGGGCAGTTCCAGCTCATCCAGCTCAAGCTCGCCGAGATGGAGGTCGCTCGAATCAACGTGCAGAACATGGTCTTCAATGCGATCGAGCGCACCGCAGCCGGAGACAAAGTGAGCCTGGCGGAGGCGTCGGCGATGAAGCTGTACTCCTCGCGCGCAGCGACCGAGGTCGCGATGGAAGCCGTGCAGCTGTTCGGTGGAAACGGCTACATGGCCGAGTACCGAGTCGAGCAGTTGGCGCGTGATGCCAAGTCGCTCATGATCTATGCGGGCAGCAACGAAATTCAGGTCACCCATATCGCCAAGGGTCTCTTGGGCTGACACCGGTACGTTTTCGCTTGTCGGTCGATCGCAGCAGGAACCAGATAGTCTTGCTGCGGTCGGCGACACCGCGCCGACGGATCGGAGTAGACAGTGAACGCGCCGGATCCCACAAATGTTCATCCGATGGCCGGGCAACCGCGAGTGGTGTTGCTGAGGCCGTTGATCGACAACCCGTTGATCGAGGTAGGGGAGTACACCTACTACGACGATCCGGAGTTCGCCGAAGAGTTCGAGACTCGAAACGTGTTGCACCACTATGGTCCCGACAAACTCGTGATCGGCAAGTTCTGCGCCCTGGCCACCGGTGTCACCTTCATCATGAACGGCGCGAACCATCGTATGAACGGTGTCTCCACCTACCCGTTTCCGATCATGGGCGGTGATTGGGCCAGGCACATGGATTTGGTGCAGGATCTGCCGTCACGCGGTGACACCGTCGTCGGGAACGACGTGTGGTTCGGCGGGAACGTGACAGTCATGCCCGGTGTCCGGATCGGTCACGGGTCGATCGTGTCCACTGGCGCCGTCGTAACGCGCGACGTCCCGGACTACGCAATTGTCGGCGGCAACCCGGCAACGGAGATCAAGCGCCGCTTCAGTGCTGAAGACATCGAGAAGTTGGTGCGAATTGCGTGGTGGGACTGGCCGATCGAGAAGATCACCCGCCACGTCCGGGTGATCTCGGACGGGAGTGTCGCGGAACTCGAAGCGGTCGAGTGATCTCCGCGCCCGCTAGTTCGTTCGTGTGAGCGAGTAGTTCCGGACATAAAGCAGGGCGGCCGCGAGAAGGCCGACGGCAAGACCTGTTGCGGTGAAGGTGATCAGGTTCGGCTCGAGGTCGAAGTGGATGATGGTCAGGCGAGCACTCCGAGGATGCTCAGGAGCAAGCCGGTCGCGATGAAAACTGCGAAGAGTAGTTCTGCAACACGGTCGCGCAGCGTTGTGAGTCGCATTCGACGATCGTCTCATCTCAGCCCGAGATCGAGAGTCTTTGTCGGTGGCTTCCATTAGCGTGTGCGCATGACTCTCACACTCGGCATGATCACCTTCGACAGTCTCGATCCCGGTCCGCTTGCAACGTGGTGGGCAGCGCAGTTGGGCGGAAACATCGTCGAGGAAAACGATGGTTGGTTCTACATCGTCTCGGTCCCTGACAGCGCCACCAACTTCGCATTCCAGAAGGTCCCGGACCCCACCGCCGGCAAGAATCGCATCCATCTCGATTTGGGGAGTCCGGATCTCGACGCCGAGGTGGCGCGGCTCGTCGAGGCCGGAGCTACCGAGCACCACCGCGAGAACATGGACGGTTTCCGCTGGGTGACGCTCCTCGATCCTGATGGGAATCAGTTCTGCGTATCCGGTCCTCACGCCTGAGCTAACCGATTCTGTGCTCACCTGATTCGTGGCCACTGATATCCTGGACACCTGTTCGGGCATGATGAGAGGCATGACTTCTCAGACTTCTCGGACGGCTCGGGCCGGGGCGGCTTCTCTGACCGGGGCCGACGCAGACGGCTTGTGCAGCTTCGTCGATTCGTCACCGTCGCCGTTCCATGTGTGCGCGACGGTGGCGACCGAGCTGACGGCCGGCGGGTTCGTCGAAGTCCACGAAACGCAGTCGTGGCCAGCCGAGCCCGGACGGTACTTCCTCGTGCGAGGCGGTTCGCTGATCGCCTGGAGCACCGAGGGCGTGGGAAGTACCGCTCCGTTCCGGATTGTCGGAGGTCATACCGACAGCCCGAACCTGCGGGTCAAACAGCATCCCGACCTCACTTCGGCCGGGTGGCAGATGGTGGGCCTCGAACCGTATGGCGGTGCGTGGCTGAACTCCTGGCTCGACCGCGATCTCGGTATCTCGGGCCGATTGAGTGTCCGGGTGGGAAACACTGTGGAGCAGAAGCTGGTTCGCATCGACGACCCGATTCTTCGTGTTCCGCAGCTGGCTATCCACCTGTCCGAAGATCGCAAGGGTGTGACGCTGGATCCGCAGAGGCACGTCAACGGAATCTGGGGCGTGGGTTCGAAGCCCAAGTCTTTCATCGGCTTTGTCGCCGAGCGTGCGGGTGTAGCCGCGTCGTCGGTTCTCGGCTGGGAATTGATGACACACGACCTTGCGCCCAGCGCAGTCGTGGGGGTGGACAAGGAATTGGTCAGCGCCCCCAGGCTCGACAATCAGGGCACGTGTTATGCAGGGACACAAGCACTTCTGGCCGCGGCTGAGTCGCCCGGTCAGCAGGTCCCAGTGCTTGCACTCTTCGATCATGAAGAGGTCGGCAGCATGTCCGATCGCGGAGCTTTCTCGGACCTGCTGAACACCGTGCTCGAGCGGATCGTGTTGGGACGTGGTGGTGGCCGCGAAGAATTCCTGCAGGCGATGGCCGGCTCGGTATGCGCGTCGGGCGACATGGCACACGCGACGCACCCCAATTACCCGGACCGCCACGAGCCCGCTCATCGGATCGAGATCAACGGTGGGCCGGTACTCAAGGTGAACCAGAACCTGCGCTACGCCACCGATGCGGCCGGTGCCGGCGAATTCGCGCTCGCGTGCGATCAGGCGGGAGTGCCGATGCAGCGCTACGTCCACCGTGCTGATCTGCCGTGCGGCTCCACCATCGGGCCGATCACGGCATCACGCACCGGACTCTCCACCGTAGATGTGGGCGCGCCTCAGCTCGCCATGCACTCGGCCCGCGAGCTGATGGGCGCGGCAGATGTCCGCATGTATGCCGACGCGCTCGGTGCCTTCCTCACGCCTCGAAGTTAGAGGTCGCGTAGTTAAAGTGCTGAGAGCCCAGCGGGTGCAGCCGGTAGATCCTCGAAGAAGTCGGCGCTCGGTGTGAAGAACATCGAGCCCGTCACGGCCGTCGAGAAATCGAGCAGACGGTCGTAATTGCCGCGAGGGTTGCCGAGAAACATGTTCTCGAGCATCCGTTCGGTGATCGCCGGCGTGCGGCAGTAGCCGATGAAGAAGGTGCCGATCGCGTCGTCGCCGAGGCGTCCGTACGGCATGTTGGCGCGCAGGATCTCGAGAGCCTTGCCGTTCTCGTCCTTGATCGCGTTGAGGGCGACGTGCGAGTTGGACGGCTTCACGTCGGACGTCATTTCGATGTCCTCGAGCTTGCTGCGTCCGATCACACGCTCCTGCTCATCGACGGTGATTGCTTCCCAGTCCCGCATCTTGTGGATGTATCGCTGGATGTGGACGTAGCTGCCGCCTGCGAACTCGGGATCCTCGTCGCCGACCGTCACCGCGGCGACGGCGTCGCGGCCCACCGGATTCTCGGTGCCGTCGACGAAGCCGATGAGGTCTCGGTTCTCGAAGTACTGGAAGCCGTGAACCTCGTCGACCACCGTGGCTGCGCCGTGCAGTCGCTTCGTGATCTGCCGAGCCACCTCGAAACACGCATCCATGCTCATCGCGCGGATGTGGAAGAGCAGATCGCCGGGAGTCGACGGCGCCGAGTGAACGTCGCCCTGCAAAGCGGTGAACGGGTGCAGTAGCGCGGGGCGCGGACCGGCGAACAGTCGATCCCAAACCGACGAACCGATGCTTGTCACCACATCCAAACCTGATCCGGGGACGCGCAGCCCCACGGCGCGCTGCAGGCCGGCGACGTCGGCGAGTAGTTCTCGTGTGGTGTTCTCGCCACCCGGATTCACGGTCGCGACCAGGAAAATCGCAGCCGGAGTGAGGGGAGTGGTCACCGACTGGGACTGTGCCGTGAGGTCGGACTGACGAACATCCTGGGGCATGCGAGGCCTTTCGAGGGAGAGAGTGGGCCGGCCCTGACTTTAAGAAAACCGACCGGATTACCCAAACCGGGGCGGGTGTGACGGGCGATACTTCGCAGGCCCGGAGGTGTTGCGGGTGCTGCCGTCTGCGGAAGTCGTCGGCCCACACCGATAGACTGTCCCCCGGCACGTTCTTTCGTTGGGCACATTCGTGGTGTCCCGCTCCGCGCCGGCTTGCCTCTTGACTCCCGTAGGGAAGGGACCACTCTCCAGTGTCTGCTCACCAGGTCGATACCGTCACGCACGCATCGGCTGATCCCGATGCCGCTCAGCCGTTCAAGGAGCTCGGTCTCAAGGACGACGAATACGCACGCATCAAGGAGATCCTGGGCCGCCGTCCCACGGACGCCGAACTGGCGATGTACTCGGTGATGTGGAGCGAGCACTGCTCGTACAAGTCCTCCAAGGTCCACCTCGGATACTTCGGCAAGACCACCACCGACGAGATGCGCGCCAACATGCTGGCCGGTATCGGTGAGAACGCCGGCGTCGTCGACATCGGTGACGGCTGGGCAGTCACGTTCAAGGTCGAGAGCCACAACCACCCGTCGTACGTCGAGCCTTACCAGGGTGCGGCGACCGGTGTCGGCGGCATCGTCCGCGACATCATGGCCATGGGTGCTCGTCCGATCGCCGTCATGGATCAGCTTCGGTTCGGTGCTGCTGACGCCCCCGATACCCGTCGCGTCGTCGACGGTGTCGTGCGCGGTGTCGGTGGATACGGAAACTCCCTCGGCCTGCCGAACATCGGCGGCGAGACGGTCTTCGACGAGTCCTATGCAGGTAACCCGCTGGTCAACGCCCTCGCTGCCGGCGTCATGCGCGTCGAGGATCTGCATCTGGCCTTCGCTTCGGGCGCGGGCAACAAGATCATCCTGTTCGGCGCACGCACCGGTCTCGACGGAATCGGCGGCGTCTCGGTCCTCGCGTCGGCGACGTTCGACGACGAGGGTGGAGACACCGGCGGACGTAAGAAGCTGCCCGCGGTTCAGGTCGGCGACCCGTTCACCGAGAAGGTGCTCATCGAGTGCTGTCTCGACCTCTACAAGGCCGGCCTCGTCGTCGGCATCCAGGACCTCGGCGGCGCCGGGCTGTCCTGCGCCACCTCCGAGCTGGCCGCGGCCGGCGACGGCGGCATGCACATCAACCTCGAGAAGGTTCCGATGCGCGCCACCGGAATGACCCCGGCCGAGGTGCTCTCGAGCGAATCGCAGGAGCGCATGTGCGCCGTGGTCACGCCCGAGAACGTCGATGCGTTCATGGAGGTCTGCAAGAAGTGGGACGTCCTGGCCACCGACATCGGCGAGGTCACCGACGGTGAGCACCTCACCATCTCCTGGCACGGCGAGACCGTCGTCGACGTTCCCCCGCGCACCGTCGCGCACGAGGGCCCGGTTTACCACCGCCCCGTCGAGCGTCCGGCAACGCAGGATGCCTTGATCGCGAATACGACTGCCGGACTGAAGCGTCCCGAAACCGACGCCGAGCTCGAAGCGACCCTGCTGAAGATGATCGCCTCGCCTGCCCTGTGCAGCCGCAAGTGGATCACCGAGCAGTACGACCGCTACGTCCGCGGAAACACCGTCCTGGCCGAGAACGCCGACGGCGGTGTCATCCGCATCGACGAGAAGACCGGACGCGGAATCGCACTGTCCACCGACGCTTCGGGCCGCTACACCGCGCTCGACCCGTACACCGGTGCGCAGCTCGCGTTGGCCGAGGCTTTCCGCAACGTGGCAGTCACGGGCGCAACGCCCAAGGCCGTCTCCAACTGCCTGAACTTCGGTTCTCCCGAGGACCCGGGTGTCATGTGGCAGTTCCAGCAGGCCGTTCGCGGCCTTGCCGACGGCTGCGCCACCCTCGGCATCCCCGTCACCGGCGGCAACGTCAGCTTCTACAACCAGACCGGATCCACGGCAATCCTGCCGACGCCGGTGGTTGCTGTCCTCGGTGTGATCGACGACGTTCACCGCCGCATCCCGACGGGCCTCGGACTCGAGCCCGGCGAGACGCTGATCCTGCTCGGCGACACCCACGACGAGTTCGACGGCTCCATCTGGTCGCAGGTCGAGCACGGTCACCTCGGTGGCGTGCCGCCGAAGGTCGACCTCGCCCGTGAGCAACTGCTCGCCGACATTCTGCTCGCCTCGTCGCGTGACGGTCTCGTCACCGCAGCCCACGACCTCTCCGAGGGTGGACTGGCCCAGGCTGCCGTCGAAGCCGCGCTGGCCGGCGAAACCGGTTGCCGCATCCTGATTCCCGAGGGCGCAGATCCGTTCGTGACCTTGTTCTCGGAATCGTCGGGACGTGTCCTCGTTGCAGTTCCGCGTACCGAGGAGACTCGCTTCACCGGTATGTGCACCGCCCGCGGCTTGCCGTGGACGCGTATCGGGGTCGTCGACGAGGGCAGCGACTCCGTCGAGGTCCAGGGACACTTCTCCGTCACGATGGCCAAGCTCCGTGAGGCCTTCGAGGGAACGCTGCCCGCACTGTTCGGGTGATAGATGGTCGATTCCGGAGAACTGACTTCTTCTGACAGCCAGCCGCAGGAACACCACCTGCGGCTGGCTGTTCCCGCACCCCTCGAGAAGCTCGACAACCGCTTCACCGAGTGGGCGTGGGGGCTCCTCAAACTCGACTTCACCGGCATCGCGTTTGCCGCGTTCTTCTTCTGCTGGTCGTTGACCCCTTCGCTGTTGCCGCGCGATTGGCTTTTCCAAGGTCTGATCGGCGGAATCAACTCGGCCATCGGCTACGGCGTCGGTACTGCGATCGGTTGGGCTGTCGAGCGATACCTGCTCAGCGGTCGACGGTGGTGGCCACTGCCCGAGCCGGTGCCTTCCGCGATCAAGGTCTTCGTTCCGGTCGCGTCCATCGTCGCGGCGATCATCATGCTGGTCTACGCGGCCGGGTGGCAACGTGAAATCGCGGCACTGACCGATGCCGAAGGCACGACCACTTCCGGCTACATCCGAACCCTCGGACTGAGCCTGCTCGTCGGTGGCCTGCTCATCTCGATCTGGCGGGTCCTCCACGATCTGGTGAAACTGATTGCCCGACAGCTGATGCGGCGGTTCCACTGGTCACGGTCGGTGGCCAATGGCGTCGGTGTCCTGGTTGTCACCGTCCTGTTCTTCATGCTGGTCGACGGCGTCCTGGTCCGCGGAATCTATGCAGCGACCAACTCGATCTTCAGTCTGCAGAACTCGACCACTCGCGACGGCGTCGTCGAACCGCAGGATCCGATGAAATCGGGTAGCCCCGAATCAGCCGCTCCCTGGGACACATTGGGGTTCGAGGGACGAAACTTCGTCTCGCGCGGACTCGACGCGCAGGAACTCGAAGCGGCAACCGGTAAGCCTGCGATGGATCCGATTCGCGTATATGCCGGACTTGAAAGCGCCGAAGATCCCGAAGAGCGTATGGATCTGGTCATCAAGGAGCTGGAGAGGACCGGCGCATTCCAGCGCAAGGTTCTCGTGGTCATTCCGACGACGGGTACGGGGTGGGTCAATCCCACTGCGGCGCAGGCAATCGAACTTGTGCACGACGGCGACACTGCTCTTGTCGCCAGCCAGTACTCGTACCTACCGAGTTGGATCTCATTCCTCGCCGACCAGGAGAAGGCGCAAGCTGCCGGACGCCTGTTGATCGAGCGGGTGCACGAAAGATGGCTCCAGGAACCGGAAGCCACCAGGCCGAAGTTCATGGTCTACGGCGAGAGCCTCGGCGTCATGGCCGGCGCCGGAGCCTTCGACACACTGCAGGCGGCGCGCGATACCGCCGACGGAATTCTGTGGGTTGGCCCACCGAACGCGACGCAGTTGTGGCGTTCGATCGAGAAGAGGCGCGATCCTGGTACCCCCGAAGTAGCTCCCGTCTACGCGGACGGCCTGGCCGGCGTGCGGTTCGCGGATCGCTCCGAAGACATTCCGACCGACGGGATGACGTGGCCGGAGCCGCGAGTTCTGTTTGTCCAGCACCCTTCCGATCCGGTGGTGTGGTGGTCGCCCGACCTCATGTTCAATCGTCCCGAGTGGCTCAAGGAAGTACCGGGATTCGACCGATCACCGTCGATGAAGTGGTTCCCGGTCGTGACGTTCTGGCAGGTGTCGGCCGACCTCGGCAACGCCGCGGGAGTTCCGGACGGCCATGGTCACAATTACGGAACCTCCGTTCTGGACGCCTGGATCAGCGTCGCCCAGCCCGAGGGATGGACGGCCGCAGAAACCGAGCGGGTGCGATCGGCTTTGGTTGTCGCCGTGAAATCCGAGGGCCCGGAAAAGTGAGGGGAGCAGCCTCGATCGCGCTCTCCGCCGCCGCGATCACCTGGAGCAACGTCGTGCTTCCGGCATTCGGTCTCTCGCCCCGAGCCCGCGCCGTGGTCAACACCGCGGCCGGTCTGTCGGCCATCGGAGTCCTACTCGCACGTGGTTACACCCGCGAGGAACTCGGCTTGGCGCACACCGGCATTCGTGGTGGTGCTCAGTTCGGCGGAGCCGCGGCGGGGGCGGTCCTCACCGGCTACAGCGTCGCTTTGGCCGTTCCGTCCTTGCGCGCGACTCTCGCTGCCGACGAGCGAGCAGACGGCCGCGAAGACTTCCTCGAATGGATCATCCTGCACATCCCGTTCGGCACAGTGCTCTCCGAGGAACTGTTGTTCCGCAGCGCGATGTCGGCCGTCTGGAGCCGCGAACTGAACAGGCCGACCGCGCAGGCTGTTCACGCACTGACCTTCGGGCTGTGGCACGTCGCCCCCGCCCGCGGTGCCGGCGACAACGTTCCCGCAGCCGTGGCGTTCACCGGCGCTTCGGCATTGCTGTTCGAGTGGCTGCACCGCCGTGGCGGCAGCGTACTTGCCCCCGCCCTGCTGCACCTGGCCACGAATGCCGGTGGCGCACTTGCCGTTCGTATCGCTACTCGCAGACAGGGGGTGAACTGATGCCGCCCCGCCGCGCCGTCGACCCCGCCGAATTCCGTGCCGCAGTCCTGGCTGTCGGCCCGTGGCTTCGCGATCCGGAACTTCCGAAGCCTTCTCGCGCTGAACTCGGCGCCGCAGTGAAGATGAGTGCTCGCACTCTCGAACAGATCGCCCCCGGATCGAGCGTCGAGGTGCGGGTGCCGCCGTTTGTCGCCGTGCAATGCATCGAAGGTCCACGTCATACGCGCGGAACCCCGCCCAACGTCGTCGAGACGGACGCTCGCACGTGGTTGCAGATGGTCACCGGACTGCTCGAGTTCTCCGAGGCCGCAGGGGACGGACGAGTCGACGCTTCAGGTAGCCGCGCCCCCGAAATTGCGCACTGGCTCCCACTGCTCCGGTTGGCGTAGTGACAGAGACCATCCGGTTCGCTTCGGCGTGATCTGAGAGCCAAGGCAGCCCTCAGGGGAAGAGAGTCCCAAAATGGCCGTAGACTTTGCATGCCCCCCAACCCCCGCCCACAAACGGAGCGCCCGGTGACTCGTGCCGATCTGTCGGTCAACAGTCCAAATCTCCTCGCTTCGAACCCGTCCGACGAGGACGAGAACGAGCCCCGCGAAGAATGCGGTGTATTCGGCGTCTGGGCGCCGGGAGAGGATGTGGCGAAGCTCACTTATTACGGCCTGTACGCACTTCAGCACCGTGGTCAAGAAGCTGCCGGCATTGCGGTAGCCGACGGCTCCCAGGTGCTGGTGTTCAAGGATCTCGGCCTGGTCAGCCAGGTATTCGACGAGCAGACCCTCGCAGCGATGCCAGGTCACGTCGCCGTCGGACATTGCCGTTACTCCACCACCGGTTCCACGACGTGGGAGAACGCGCAGCCCATCTTCCGTACGACCACTGCCGGCACCGGCATCGCGCTCGGCCACAACGGCAACCTGGTCAACACCGCTGAACTCGCGAGCCGCACCCGTGCAGCCGGCCTGGTCAACGACAAGCGCCCCAATGCCGCGACTTCCGACTCCGACCTAATCGGTGGTCTCCTGGCACACGCTGCCGGCGACAGCACCATCGAACAGGCCGCGATGGAATTGCTTCCCACGTTGGAGGGCGCGTTCTGCCTCACCTTCATGGACGAGCACACGCTGTACGCAGCGCGCGATCCGCACGGCATCCGCCCGCTCTGCCTCGGTCGACTCGACCGCGGTTGGGTAGTCGCCAGCGAGACCGCAGCCCTCGACATCGTCGGTGCGTCGTTCGTTCGCGACATCGAACCCGGTGAGCTACTTGCGATCGACGCCGACGGCGTCCGCTCCTCGCGTTTCGCGAATCCGACTCCCAAGGGCTGTGTTTTCGAGTACGTCTACCTCGCGCGTCCCGACAGCGTCATCGGTGGCCGTTCGGTCCACTCGACCCGCGTCGAGATCGGCCGTCTGCTCGCCAGCGAGCATCCCGCCGAAGGTGATCTGGTCATCCCTGTTCCCGAGTCCGGCACCCCCGCAGCCGTCGGGTACGCCCAGGGTTCGGGCATTCCTTACGGCCAGGGTTTGATGAAGAACGCCTACGTCGGCCGTACCTTCATCCAGCCGTCGCAGACGATCCGTCAGCTCGGTATCAGGCTCAAGCTCAACCCGCTCAAGGAAGTCATCCGCGGCAAGCGGCTTGTGGTGGTGGACGATTCGATCGTCCGCGGTAACACTCAGCGTGCGCTCATCCGGATGCTCCGCGAAGCCGGCGCCCTCGAAATTCACGTCCGTATCGCCTCGCCGCCGGTCAAGTGGCCCTGCTTCTACGGTATCGACTTCGCCTCACCGGCCGAGTTGATCGCCAACGGCGCAGGCGGACAGGACGCGACGTTCGAGGAAATGCTCGACGGCGTGCGTCGTTCCATCGGAGCTGACACCCTCGGATACATCTCCACCGAGGGCATGATCGCCGCCACCGAGCAGCCGGCCAGCCGTCTGTGCGCCGCGTGCTTCGACGGGACCTACCCGATCGCGCTTCCCAAGGAAACCTCGATCGGCAAGAACGTCCTCGAGGGGATGCTCGAGAGCACCGCAGGTTCGACGGCCACTCGCGACAACGACAATGCGAGCGCGCTCAGCCGCCCCTGAACATCAGAATCGTTGAAATTCGACAGCCGAGAATCTGCCGTCCACAGCATGTGGGCGGCAGATTTTCTGTTCACGACTTTCTGTTCCACGACACGGCATACGTCGTGAGCATCTGGCATAGTGCCCTCCGTGGCGCAACTGAGAATGGATGGGCACCGGGTCCTGGTCGCAGACCTGGTGGGGGACACCATCAAAGCGATCAACGGCTCGATGGTGGCGTACGAGGGTGCGATTACCTTCAAGAACGCCGGAATGGGCGGTGGCGGTGGGTTACGTGCCGCGCTGAAACAGAAGGCGGCAGGTGAATCACTGTCCCTGATGGAAGTCAGCGGACAAGGCACCGTCTACTTCGCGGTCGACGCCCAGGACATCACGATCATCGAGCTCAACAACGACGCTTTGCACGTCGAAGCCTCACAATTGCTCGCACTGGTCGGACAGCTGCGAACCGATGTGAAATTTGCCGGCCTCCGCGGCGCAGGTTCCGGACAGGGCTTGTTCACGACGGTCGTCAGCGGCACCGGTCTGGTGGCCGTGCTGTCGAAGGGCGGACCGATCATCGCGCTCGAAGTCAGCCCGCAGTATCCGCTGGTTGCCGATCCCGACGCCTTCGTCGCTCACCGCGGTCAGCTGAACCAGAGCTTCGTCACCGACGTCACCTGGCGCTCCGCGATCGGCGGTGGCAGCGGTGAAGCGTTCTCGCTGCGATTCGACGGATCCGGAGTCGTCTACATCCAGCCCGAGGAGCGCTGAACCATGCCGTTGGAATTGGTGAACAGCAAGGTCGTCAAGTCGACCCTCGCACCGGGACAGAACGTGCTCGCCCGCACCGGGTCGATGCTCTACTACACCGGCGACGTCCGCTTCATCCCGCACAGCATGGGCGGTGGGCCCGGCGCCATGCCGAACATGGGCGGGATCGCCGGGATGGCCGGCCGCATGATGTCCGGCGAACACGCACGCATGATGGCGGCCGAGGGAAACGGTGAGGTCTTCTACGGGCACGCCGGCTTGTACGTCGAGGTCATCCACCTCGACGGTTCGTCGATGCTCACGGTCGAAGCCGACCGGCTCCTCGCACACGATGGTTACCTCCAGAGTTCGATAGTCGCTCTCACGTCGCAGGGCGGTGTGCGCGGAGCGGTACGCGGAGCGATGACCGGTCAAGGACTGTTCACGACGCAGTTGCACGGCCAGGGAAGCGTCGCGGTTCTCTCGCACGGGGGCGCGATTCCGTTGCAGGTCGGTCCGAACAATCCTCAGGTCGTCGTCGACCCGCAGGCATACGTGTGCCACATCGGTCAGATCAACGTCGACATCTCCGCGAACGTCGGCTGGCGCGAGGCCGTCGGCAAGGGCTCGGGGGAGTCCATCCAGCTGAAGATGACCGGCGCCGGCACCGTCTGGGTCCAGGCGTCCGAGCAGAAGTTCTGAGAGGGCACAGAGCATGGGTATCGAAATTCACAATCCGGCAACTCTGCCCGCCAACGACAACGTCCCGGGCAACGATTACGCCTTCTGCGTCGAGATGGCCGGGCAGCCGTGGTTCACGTCCAAGGGCGCGATGATCGCGTACTACGGAAACATCAACTTCGAGCCGCTCGGGCGCACGAGCATGACGGCGATCGTCGCGGCCAGGTTCTCTTCACCGCTCTACGCGGACGACTGGGTGCTCGCTCAGGGACAGGGCAAGTTGATCCTCGGGGACCGCGGATTCAACATCAATTCCTACGACCTCGACGACGGCAACCTCACGATTCGCGCGGCCAATCTCCTCGCCTTCGAGACGAGCCTGGACCTCAAACAGTCCATCGTCCCAGGCTTTTTGACGCTACTGGGGACAGGCAAGTTCCTGGCGTCGTCCAATGGCCCGGTCATGTTCGCGGAGCCGCCGCTGCGCATCGACCCGCAGGCGTTGGTGGGTTGGGCCGACTGCCCGTCGCCGTCCCACCACTTCGATGCCGACTGGATGCAGAGCTTTCTGGGCGCGGTTCGCGGAAGCATGTTCGGCGCGAACACCGGCGAAGAACGCCAGTTCGATTTCACCGGAGCCGGGACGGTACTGATCCAGTCGAGCGAGAAGGTCGTCCACGACGGACACCTCCTCAAACACATCGAATCCGAGACCGTCGCACTCGGGCAGAACAGTCTGCGCGCACTGCACGCCTCGATCGGTGCGCGGCTGCAGAACTGACGTCTCGGGGTACGCGAGGTCTCACCGAGGGGGCCGGTCCGGTAGCGTATGGGCGTAATCGTCGGTATTTGTGTGCGCGCTCTGGGTCTCGAGTCGAACGATCCATCTCGCGTCACGAGGATTGCAAACACTTCACATTGCAAGACCACTTACCTGTGCACGAGCAATACGTGCTCGCGAGAAATACAAGGCTGGAGTAGTAACCCGATGACCGAGGACAGTCACCGCACCGCAGGCGCCTCCTACGCGGCAGCAGGAGTCGATATCGCCGCAGGCGACCGGGCGGTGGAACTCTTCGCCCCTCTGGCCAAGAAGGCCAGCCGCCCCGAGGTCATGGGTGGCCTCGGTGGTTTCGCCGGCTTGTTCTCCCTCAAGGGTGACTACAAGGAGCCGTTGCTCGCCGCATCGACCGACGGCGTCGGAACCAAGCTCGCTGTCGCGCAGGCGATGGACAAGCACGACACGGTCGGACTCGACCTCGTCGCCATGGTTGTCGACGACCTCGTCGTCTGTGGCGCCGAGCCGCTGTTCCTCCAGGACTACATCGCCGTCGGCCGGGTCATCCCCGAGCGCGTCGCGGAATTGGTCAGCGGAATCGCCGAGGGCTGCATCCAGGCCGGCTGCGCTCTCCTCGGCGGCGAGACCGCCGAGCACCCCGGCATCATGGCCGACGGTGACTACGACCTCTCCGCCACCGGTGTCGGCGTCGTGGAGGCAGAGAAGCTGCTCGGACCGGATCGCGTTCGCCCCGGCGACGTCGTCATCGCGATGGGTTCTTCGGGACTGCACTCCAACGGTTACTCACTGGCCCGCAAGGTCCTGCTCGAGATCGACCGCATGAACCTGAGCGCACACGTCGACGAATTCGGCCGCACGCTCGGTGAGGAACTGCTCGAGCCCACCAAGATCTACGCCAAGGACTGCCTGGCACTCGCTGCCGAGACCGACGTGCGCACGTTCTGCCACGTCACCGGTGGCGGCCTCGCCAACAACCTCGCGCGCGTCATGCCCAAGGGCTTGGTCGCCGAACTCGATCGCGGAACCTGGAGCCCCGCTCCGGTCTTCGCCATGATCGCGCAGCGCGGACGCGTCGAGCGCGCCGAGATGGAGCAGACGTTCAACATGGGCGTCGGCATGGTCGCCGTCGTCGCACCCGAGGACGTCGACCGCGCACTTGCCGTCCTCACCGCACGCCACATCGACTGCTGGACGCTCGGTAGCGTCAAGAAGGCGTCGGATGCCGCTGCAGAGCGTGCGTTCCTGGCCGGAGACCACCCGCGCTTCTAGACCGCAACGTCAGCTGCCCCATCGGAGAGATCCGGTGGGGCAGTTTTGTGTGTCCGTGCAAGCAGACGCGAGGCGGAAAATCGAACGCAAAAATGAGGAAGAGCGATCAGCTCTTCCTCATTTCACAGTCTGCGCGGTGGCAGTGCGCGGTCAACGCCGCCAGTCGTCGTAGTCGTCCTCTCGCGCATGCCCTTCCCTATCGGAAGTCTGGTCCGATCGGACACTGCTCCGATGCGAGTTGGTCGATCCACCTGCGAGCTCTCTTTGCAGGCTGTCGAAATCCGTGGTCGGTACGCTGTATTTCAATTCGCGTGCAACCTTGGTCTGCTTTGCCTTAGCCCGGCCGCGGCCCATGGCTGACCCCCTCGCGCTTTCGCGGGGCGGCCTGGGGAATTTGGCGGCCCCGTTTGAGTGTGTAAGTTTCCTGACACACACTCTAGCGTGGAAAAGTCGCTTCCGCTTCCACGAAGGCCTCACCGCCGTGTCTGATTGCTCTCACTATGGCCGCGAGCTGCCAGGATGCTGAAAGAACTCGTCAGAACTTTGTGAGAACTGCTCAGAAGTTTCCGGGAATTGCGCGAATCGTCCCCACTCGGGCGTCGCCGCCGAAGACCGGAGCGGATGCGAGAGCCGCCAACTCCTCGGTCCACTCGGTGTTCATCCGCTTGAGCAGAGCTGCCGCCAAGGGCAGGAGCGCCCGCTCGTGACCGTCGTCGATCTTGAGGGCGAAAGCGGAACCGTCGGGAAGCGCTCCGGCGTAGATGCCGTCGTATCCGGTCTTGGAGAACAGACCCGGCACGGCGGACATCAGGCGCTGATCGTTGCGGCCGGTGCCCGAGACGAGGAAGGGGTTCTCGCGGACCGCGTCGGCCACAGCTCGTTCGGGTGAGTCGGGCTCAGCCGAGGGCAGGCGTCCGAATGCCCGAGCCAGGTTCGTGAGCGAGAGCGGCACGATCGGGAGACCACAACCGTCGATGCCGAGTTCCTGCTCTTCCTCGCCGCTGAGATCGAAGATCGTCTCCTGGATCGCGAGTTGGAGGGGATGAGTCGGCTCCATGTACGTCTCGAGCGGCCAGTCGTTCACGACGCACGTGGCGAGCATCGCGGAGTGCTTGCCCGAGCAGGTCATGTAGATCGGGCTGGGAAGCTCGCCCGCTGCGATCAGTTCGGCTCGGGCCAGTTCGTTGCCCGGCAGATCGGAGGGGCACTGCAACTGGTCGACACCGAGTTGGTAGCGAGCGAGAAGCGCTGCGACCAGTTCGATGTGATCGGCCTCGCCCGCATGTGAGGACGACGCGACGGCCAGCTCTTCCGGGCTGGTGGGTGCAAAGCCGTTACGAAGCGCAGCGACGGCTTGCAGCGGCTTGTTCGCCGAGCGCGGGTAGATGGGTGTGTGAATTTCCCCGAGTCCGACAACGACCTCGCCGTCGGCGCCGAGAATGACGGCCGATCCGCGATGCACGCATTCGCGGAATCCGGAGCGGACCACTTCCACCAATTCGATACTCACGAGTGCACCTGCGCTTCTGCTTGTTCGATGAACCTCTGGACGCGCGCGGTGACGTTCGGTGCAAGGTCGGTGTGTTCTGCGAGGAGCCGTCGAAGCCGCTCAGGATCCGTTCCGGCGAAGACCTCTCGAACAGTCACTCCGTGATCCGGTACGTGGACTCGGGTGACCGAATCGCCCGCGGCGATCGTGCCGGTCCGGTTGACGCGAAGGTAGGCGCCGACGTCGGTCCGCTCGGTGAATCTTTTGACCCAGCCCTTTTCCGCGGCCCAGATGCCGAAGGTGCCGCACGGGACGCGGGGAGCAGTCACCTCGAGTTCGAGAACGTCCGACGCCTCGGCTCCGGTGATGTGCCAACGCTCGCCGATCACGGCGTCCGTGACGAGCATCCCGCTGATGTGAAGATTCTCGCCGAACCATCCGGGGCCGAGAGGTCGGCCCAATTCGTCCGACCAACGCTGCGCTTCGTCGCGCTGATACGCGTAGACAGCTTGGAAGGCACCGCCGTGGAACTCGGTGTCGCAGACGTAGTCGCCACCCAGACCGAGTCGTCCTACCGCGACGCGGCCGTCGACGGGACGCTTGTCGATCGCGGTACGGGGGACTCGCCT
This sequence comes from uncultured Rhodococcus sp., assembly GCF_963525155.1. NCBI lineage: Bacteria > Bacillati > Actinomycetota > Actinomycetes > Mycobacteriales > Nocardiaceae > Rhodococcus > uncultured Rhodococcus sp. The sequence goes on along the minus strand of NZ_CAURKP010000013.1, from coordinate 19,403 downwards.
GACGCCACTGTCACGTTCGGTGTGGACGACGCAGACCGCGTCGACCATGCCCGTCACTTTCCGCGCAATCGGTTGACAGCCTCACGTCCGGCCTGGGGTGCGTCGTCCGCGACGATCGAGTCCGGGTCGATGGACGCAGCGCTGGGGCCGGCCATCAGTTCGGTGTCGACCGGGATGTTGCGCTTGATCAGAGCGAGTGCGATGGGGCCGAGCTCGTGATGATTGACGACGGTCCCGACGCGTCCGACGGCCCGTCCGCCCGCCGTGATCGGGTCACCCGGTTCCGGGACGGCTTCGGCGCTGCCGTCGAGGTGCAACATGACGAGATGGCGCGGGGGCTTGCCGAGATTGTGAACTCGGGCGACGGTTTCCTGACCGCGGTAGCACCCCTTGTCGAGGTGGACGGCGCCGTGCTCGGCCGGCCCGCCGATCCAGTGGGCCTCGTGCGGGATCGTGCGTTCGTCGGTGTCCAGTCCGAGGCGTGGCCTCGTCGCTTCGACGCGCAGTGCCTCGAAGGCCCAACTGCCGGCGGGCTTGGCACCGGCATCGGTCAGCCTGGTCCACCACGCTGCCAGTTGCTCACGTGGGACGAGAAGATCGAAAGAGTTCTCGGTAGGCCACGGCATGCGGCGGACAAATCCGCCGTCGGCCAAGGCGAGAGCGTCGTAGGCCTCGGTGGGTGTCTGAACCTCGAGTGCGGCGAGGACAGTTGACGCTTCGGGTCCGATCAGGCTCAGGACCGCGAGTTCGTTGCCGTCTCGGGGTTCGGCCTTGGACCAGAACACCATCTTCTTCAAGAAGGAGAGAAGGTCGGGTCCGCGGTTCGCCTCGGTGTCGATCCAGGTGACACCTGCCAGGTCCGTCTGCACGAAGTGGTGCTCGACGCGTCCGTTGACGTCCAGGCTCAAGTTCTCGGCACTCTTGCCGTCGGGGAGCGCGGCGATGTGCTGGCTCGAAATCGTGTGCAGCCACGTGAGGCGTTCGTCGCCGGGAATGGCGATCACGAATCTGTGACTGCGGTCGACCACCACTGCTGCGCGCTGCGCGGTTCGCTGTTCGCCGAGGGGATCGCCGTAGTGCCACGCGACACCGATGTCGGCCGAACCGTCCGGTGCGGTGACCGCGCCGGGGGAAGTCAGAAGTGGGCTGTTGGGCACAAGAGCGTTGTCGACCACAAGACCAGTCTAGGAGTGTGGGCGGGATCGCGGTTACAGGGCGGCCCCGGCGGCTCGGCGGATCGTTAGGGTTGATGGCATGCCTGATCGCGTATTGGTGACTCTCGACCACGAGGTGCTCGATGCTGACGCACCGTTTCTGCACGCCGACGACCTGGCGGTGGTGCGCGGCGACGGAGTCTTCGAGACGCTGTTGGTGCGCGACGGTAGGGCGCGGGTGGTCGAGGGACATCTGAGTCGACTGGTTCTGAGCGCGCGGGCGCTGGGTCTGCCCGCCCCCGTTCTCGATGACTGGCGTCTGGCGATCGAGATGGCAGCCGAGGAGTGGGGGACAGAGAAGGAAGGCGCTCTTCGTCTCGTTCTGACCCGCGGCCGTGAGAGCGGCGACAAGCCGACAGCCTTCGTGATGGTCGGTCCGGTGGCCGATCGGGTCAGACAGGTCCGCGAATCGGGGTTGTCGGTGATGACTCTCGAGCGAGGTTTCTCTGTCGATCTCTCTGCCCGGGCACCCTGGCAGCTACTGGGCGCGAAGACGTTGTCGTACGCAACCAACATGGCAGCGCTTCGATATGCGGCGAATTTGGGTGCTGACGATGTGATCTTCGTCAGTTCCGAGGGCAATGTGTTGGAGGGGCCACGCTCGACGGTGGTGATCGTTCGGGACAGGACTTTGATCACACCGCCTCCCGCACAGGGCATTTTGATGGGCACTACGCAGCGCGCCCTGTTCGACGTTGCCGGCAGTGCTCGCTTCGATTGCCGATACGAAACCCTCCGACCTGCGGATTTGATTGCGGCCGACGGAGTGTGGATGGTTTCGAGCGTCACGCTGGCCGCACGCGTCCATACACTCGACGGGCTCACATTGCCAGAGCCGAAGGTCTCCGGGGAATTCGCGGAATTGGTTGAACGTGCAATTGATTCGGATTCAGCAGGGCGATAGGCGAATAGGAATCGCGACAGGTCTCTACTACATTTGGTAGTAGCAAAGTCCTGCGGTCCAAACCGGACAGCAGTACCGTGTCCGCAGGGGCCGAGCGACTGCCCGCGTCTCGAACCCCGAAGCCTGTCCCAGGGCCCTACTCTCGGAGTAGCCAATGGATACTTTGGACGTCTCCAGGTGGCAGTTCGGTATCACTACCGTCTACCACTTCATCCTTGTTCCGCTGACCATCGGACTTGCGCCGATGATCGCGATCATGCAGACGATGTGGGTGGTCACCAAAAAGGACCACTGGTATCGGCTCACCAAGTTCTTCGGCAAGCTTTTCCTCATCAACTTCGCACTCGGTGTAGCCACCGGCATCGTGCAGGAGTTCCAGTTCGGCATGAACTGGAGCGAGTACTCGCGATTCGTCGGTGACGTCTTCGGAGCTCCGCTCGCATTGGAAGGCCTTGTCGCCTTCTTCATGGAGTCCGTCTTCATCGGACTCTGGATCTTCGGTTGGGGCAGGCTGCCCAAACTTGTACACCTGGCGTGCATTTGGCTCGTGGCGATCGGCGTCAACGCGTCGGCGTTCTTCATCATCGCGGCCAACTCGTTCATGCAGCATCCGGTCGGTGCGACGTACAACCCTGAAACGGGTCGTGCCGAGCTCACCAGTATCTGGGAGCTGTTGACCAACAACACCGCTCTTGCTGCCTTCCCGCACGCGGTTGCCGGCGCCTTCCTGACGGCGGCGACGTTTGTTGCCGGCATCAGTGGTTGGTGGATGGTGCGGAACATGCGCCGCGCCAAGCAGGCTGAGGCCGCCGAAGCCGAACGCCTCGAGTCCGACGCGCGCACGATGTACCGTCCGGCAACACGATTCGCGTTGCTCGTCATGATCGTGGCCGGAATCGGAATCATCTACACCGGTGACATCCAAGGCAAGCTCATGTTCCAGCAGCAACCCATGAAGATGGCGTCGGCAGAGTCGTTGTGCGAGACCGAGATGGATCCGGACTTCTCGATCCTCACTATCGGCACTCACAACAACTGTGACAGCGTGACGCACGTTCTGAAGGTGCCGTTCGTTCTGCCATGGTTGGCCGAGGGCAAGTTCACCGGCGTCGAACTGCAAGGCGTGAACCAACTGCAGGAGCAGGCGGAGCAGGACTTCGGACCGGGTAACTACCGACCGAATCTCTTTGTCACGTACTGGTCTTTCCGCGCCATGATCGGCCTCGCCGCCGGTTCGGCAGCACTGGCTCTCGCGGGGCTGTGGGTCACTCGTAAGGGGCGAGTCCCGGACCAGAAGTGGTTCGGAATACTCAGCCTGGTCGCGATCCCCACTCCGTTCATGGCGAACAGCGCCGGTTGGATCTTCACCGAGATGGGCCGTCAGCCCTGGGTGGTGCATCCCAACCCGACCGGCGTCGACATGATCAGACTTACTGTCGACCAAGGTGTTTCGGACCACGCGTCGGCTACCGTCTGGGCTTCGCTGATCACCTTCACCCTGCTGTACGGAGCGCTGGGAGTCGTCTGGTTCAAGCTGATCGTGCGGTACGCGAAGGAAGGCCCGTTGGAGCACGACATGCATCCGCCGGGCGATACAGATCATGACGAGCCGGAAGATCCGGACAAGCCCAAACAACTGTCGTTCGCGTACTAGGAGGCGATCATGGGACTTCAAGAAGTATGGTTCGTGCTCGTCGCAGTACTGTTCATCGGTTACTTCGTCCTCGAAGGGTTCGACTTCGGTGTCGGAATGCTCATGCCGATCGTCGGCAGAGGCAGTGACCTCCCGGCCGATACGCGTCGACGGGTAGCGCTCAACACGATCGGCCCGGTGTGGGACGGCAACGAAGTGTGGCTGATCACCGCAGGTGGCGCGATGTTCGCGGCATTCCCGGAGTGGTACGCGACGTTGTTCTCCGGGTTCTATCTACCGCTGCTGATCATCCTGGTGGCCTTGATCGTTCGTATCTGTGCCATCGAATGGCGAAGCAAGATCGACGACGACAAATGGCGTCAGCGTTGCGACTGGGGCATCATCTTCGGCTCCTGGGTCCCGGCAGTTCTCTGGGGCGTGGCTTTCGCGAACATCGTTCGGGGCGTGGCGATCAACGCCGACAAGCAGGTCGAGTCGGGATTCTTCGATCTGCTCAATCCGTACGCGCTGCTCGGCGGTCTGACCACCGCGCTGGTGTTCGCTCTCCACGGTGCAGTGTTCCTGGCACTCAAGAGTGCCGACGAGGTTCGTGAAGATGCCGTGAAGATTGCTGCACGACTGGCAATTCCGGCTATTCCGGTCGCCGGCGGATTCGTCCTGTGGACGCAACTCGCCTACGGCAAGGGATGGACGTGGATTCTGGTAGCTGCCGCTGCTGCGGCACTGATCGGCGTCGTCTTCCTGACGCGGGCCGAGCGCGAAGGCTGGGCCTTCGTTCTCACCTGTGTGGCCGTCATCGCCACCGTCGTGCTGCTGTTCGCCTCGCTGTTCCCGAACGTCATGCCGTCGACGCTGGATCCGGCGTACAGCCTGACCATCGAGAACGCGTCGTCGAGTCCGTACACGCTCAAGGTGATGACGTGGGCCGCGGCATTCATGACGCCGGTGGTGATCATCTACCAGGGTTGGACGTACTGGGTGTTCCGACAGCGCATCTCCTCCAAGCAGATTCCGGCGTCGATCGGCCTGCGATTCAAGGAGAAGACGTGGTAGTGGCAAAACCGCAATCACACAAGATTCGAATCACGAAAGAACTGACGGTCGAATTCACGTGACTATCGAAGTAGGCGACGCTCCCACCACTCGGGAGTGTCGCCGGGGACCGATCGACCCGCGGCTGTGGCGACATTCCGCTTCTGCGCGCGGCTATCTGATCCTGACTGTTGCTCTGTCGATGGTGAACGTCGTGATGGTCATCGTCGCGGCGCTCATGATCGGCCGGGTGCTGGCCGGAGTGATCACCACTCGAACTGTGGATGTTTCCTCGTGGACAACCGAATTGGTTGTTCTCGCCGCAGCTGTGGCGGTCCGAGTTCTGGGGACTTGGCTGCAGACCAGGTATGCGCACCGGGCGTCGACTCGCGTCGTTGCCGAGATCAAGAACGGCGTGCTGACGTCGGCGACGGCGATGAGTCCTCGCGATCTGGATCCGCGGCGTGACGAGATCGCGACCGTGGTCACCCGAGGTGTCGACGGCCTTGGTCCGTACCTGACGGGATACCTTCCGGCCCTGGTCTTGTCGGTGACGCTGACACCCATCACCCTGATAGTCATTGCGGTGCAGGACATGACGTCTGCGGTCATCATCTTCGTGACGCTGCCGCTGATCCCCATCTTCATGATTCTGATCGGCCTGCTGACAAAGGGTAAGTCGGAGAAGACGCTGGCAGCGATGACCACGTTGTCTTCGCAACTGCTCGATCTCCTTGCCGGTTTGCCGACGCTGCGGGCGCTCGGTCGTCAGCAGGGTCCTGCCGAGCGCGTCCGTGAACTCGGTGACGCTCATCGGCGAACGACGATGTCCGCCCTCCGCGTTGCGTTCCTGTCCTCGATGGTGCTTGAACTGCTCGCAACGCTCTGCGTCGCGTTGGTGGCCGTGAGTATCGGCTTGCGACTGGTGTACGGCGACATGTCACTCGAGCCGGGGATAGTCGCGTTGATCCTCGCCCCCGAGGTGTACCTGCCACTTCGGATGGTGGGAACCCAGTTCCACGCCGCCGAGGACGGAATGGCGGCAGCCGACAAGGCATTCGAGGTTATCGAGGCGGATTCTGCCGCGCCGGAGGGTGGTAGCACGACGGTGGTCGCTCGAGGCGCCGACATCGTCTTCGACGGACTCGGTGTGGCCTCTCGTGGGGGAGTCGCACCGTCTCGACTTTCCGCCGTGGCATCGCCAGGGGCGATCACCGTGCTCACCGGTCCCAACGGCTGCGGCAAGTCGACGGCAGTGCACACGCTGCTCGGGTTGATCGAACCGAGCAGTGGGCGTGTGACGGTCGCCGGCGTCGATGTCCGAGACCTGGACGAGCACGCGTGGTGGAGTCAGTTGGCCTGGCTTCCCCAGCATCCGGTCCTCCTACCCGGCACCGTTCGTGAAAATCTCGATCTCACCGGGGTCGTCGATGCGCAAGCATTGGCTCGCGCCGCTGCTGCGACGGGATTCGACGCGGTACTGGCCGAGCTGCCTGCGGGCGTCGAGACCGTGATCGGCGTCGGCGGTACAGGTCTGTCTTTGGGGCAGCGGCAACGGCTGGCACTGACACGCGTGCTTGCCTCGGACCGCGCAGTTCTTGTCCTGGACGAACCCACCGCTCACCTCGACTCGGATTCGGAAGGGACAGTGTTGGCTTCTCTGAGAGCACGGGCGGAGCGTGGCGACACCGTTGTCGTGATCGGCCACCGTCCGAGTGTGCTTGCCGCAGCTGACCGGATCGTCGAGGTGCGCGCTCATGAGAAGTGACGCTCACGATCCGCTTCTGCGTGCTCTGCGGCTACTGGAACTTCGGCCACGACGCGTACTGACGGCGGTAGCGGCGGGTGTGGCAACACTCGGTAGCGCACTCGCCTTGGCGGCGCTGTCCGCATGGTTGATCACGCGGGCTTGGGAGATGCCTCCCGTTCTCGATCTCAGTGTTGCGGTAGTTGCCGTACGCGCATTGGGAATCTCACGTGGTGTCTTCCGCTATCTCGAACGATTGACGACGCACGACGTCGCGTTGCGCGGAACCACCGCGGCGCGATCGAGGATCTACCAGCAGTTGGCCGCAGGAGATCCCGCGGCAGCAGCCGGACTACGACGCGGTGACCTGCTCTCACGTACGGGCGCCGACGTGGATGCACTGGGCGACGTCGTCGTCAAAGCACTGATCCCGATTGCGGTTTCGATTGTCCTCGCGTTTGCTGCGGTGGGAATCCTGTTGTTCATCTCGGTTCCGGCCGCGCTCATCCTGGCTGTTGCGCTGGCGGTGTCCGGGATCGCGGCACCCTGGCTGTCGGCTCGTGCTGCTCGTCTCGCCGAGGCCGACAGTTCTGCTGCCGCAGCGCGATTCAGTGAGTCCGCGGTGACCGCCCTCGACCATTCCGCCGAGCTCCGGGTATCGGGTCGCTTGGATCAGGCGGTGAGCGAGGCGGTCTCTGCCGAGAACGATGTGGTCGACGCAACCGATCGCGCGGCGGTCCCGAGTGCCTTTGCCGCCGCTGCCACGCCCCTGGCAATCGGAGTGAGCGTCCTCGGTGCCCTGCTGATCGGAATCTCGCTGTACGGAACCACCGACATGTCACCGATGTCCATGGGAATCCTTGTACTGCTTCCGCTGTCGGCTTTCGAGGGAACCGCGATACTGCCCAGCGCGGCGGTGGCATTGACCAAGGCGCGGCTGGCGTCGGCACGCATCATGGCGGTACTCGATCGAGCCGACGCCGAACACGTTGAAGGAAATCGTGCGTGGCCGGAGGACGGGGTCCTGAGTGTGCACGCGTTGCGGGCGGGTTGGCCCGGGGGAAAGGTGACCGAACCGCTGTCGGTGGATCTTCCTCGCGGTGCTCGTGTTGCCGTCGTCGGCGAGAGTGGATCGGGAAAGACCACTGCGCTGATGACGATGGCGGGACTGCTGCCGCCCGTCGCGGGAACAGTTCGTGTTGACTCGGTGGACGTTTCGGATATCGATCCGGCCGAGCTGCGTCGGCACGTCGGGTACTTCGCCGAAGACGCACACCTCTTCGAGACGTCGGTACTCGAGAACCTGCGCGTCGCGCGGGGTGACCTCACCGCCGAGGACGCGGAGAAGGCACTTGCCGCAGTTGGTCTCGGCGAGTGGCTGGCGGAACTGCCGGACGGGCTCGACACCTACCTGGTCGGCGGTATGCGAGCGGTTTCGGGCGGTGAGCGTCGTCGGTTGCTGTTGGCACGCGCGATCGTCTCGCCCGCGGAGGTACTGCTGCTCGACGAGCCGACCGAGCACATGGACGCGGAGGCCGGCGCTCAGTTGCTGCGCGAGTTGCTCGATCGCGACGGAATGCTGGTCGATTCTTCACGAACGGTTGTTGTCGTTACCCATCAACTTCCGGCCGGTACTGGAGCTGACCAGGTGATATGCGTCGGAAAAGTTTCTGTGGAAAATACGTTGCCGTCATCGTGAAGTGGGCGTACTTTCTCCTGTACACAAGGAAGGAGGTGGTCTGAAATTGAAGTACAGACGGACGCGTGAGGTGGCTGCCAGCTAGCCGCAATCGCTGATGGAATTCACTTACCGCGTGAGCGGCCGGCGAATCCCAGGCAGCCACCCGACCCCCGAGCCCCCGATCAGTCCGACCGGGATCCGCGCGAAAGCGTGGGTGTGGCTCGGGGGTCGCTTCGTGCCGTGCGCCTTTATCAACCCCCGGCGGTTAATAAAGGCGCACAGCGTGGACAAGGATTAGGCCCCCACCATCCACCGCGCTCGAGGACCGCTCTGACCTCGGCTGCAGTTCGGCACGAGGCCCCCTCCACCTCCTCCCAACCGAAGACCAGTGTGGCGTTGCCTGACAGTTCGGATGCGTTTCCTCGCCGACGATCACGCAGTGCAGTCGCTCGAGAAGAGTGGAAGGCAAAACCGTCGAGTCGAACGATCAGTGCGACACCGCAATTGCGGTAGTCGACGTCCTCGTAGAGAGTTCTCTCATCGACGAGGACCGGCGATTGCCGTCGTGCTTCCGGCAAACCGTGTGCTCGCTCGACCTCGATTGCGTAGCGATGCTCGAGTACCGACTGGACACCGCGATCCAACAGGTCCAATGTCGAGGACAGTGCTTTGACATATCGCCTCGGCCGGCGGCATTCCATTCGGGTGCGCAATTCCATCCGTGACACTTTGCACGCCGTGGCGGAGCGAACCAGAGAACGAGCGGCGTCGCGAGCCGACTGCTCTGCAACCGCCAGGTCAATTGCGGTGTCGGCCAGCGAAGTACGAGCAGGCTGAGTGGCAACGCCGATGTGGGCCTGAGCGCGCGAACGATGAACGATCACTCCGGGATGGGCAGTGGACCACCCCAACGGAACGGGGCGCGCCGGGGAGCGTTCTGGTCTGACCGTCGGACTCTGACAGCGGGAGGATCTGCCGTATCGGACCGTGATGTGGATCGGCAGTTCGGACTCGATGTGCGTGAGTCCCCACTCTTCAGCTGCAGTCCGGTGGCTCAGGTAAGTCTCTCCGCCGCCGAACAGCAGTGCGGCCTCGAGAATCATTGCTCGGTTGAGCGGCCCGTTGGTGCTGGATTGAACGCCGTGGAGGACGGAAGTCCATTGACCCGATTCGACCAGATGTTGGATGCGGCGCGGTGAATAGCCGAAAGGGCGTAGTTGTTTATTGGTCGCGAGTCCGTGTTGGAAGTCGAAGAGTCTTCGGAGATCAGGATCGATGTAGTCGCAGCTCATGCGAATACCGTGAGATCGCGGACCGACAAGAATCGGTCGAAGATGCCGCTCCGAAGCCCGCCTGTGGAATTTGTCGGTGCCTGTGGATAAATCTGCTGTGCGCCTTTATTAACCGCCGGGGGTTAATAAAGGCGCACAGCAGAACTAGCCGATGTAGCGCGTCAGGCGGGCCGAGAGACGCGGTTCCAGGCCACCGTCAGACATGATCCGCTCTTCGACGTACGCGAGGTCGCCGCCTTCGACGATGCCGTACAGACGCTTCGCGCCGCCGTACAGTGCACCGGACTGGCTGCGGATCACCACGTCGGTGGCAAGTTCCCACGACGCTTGGGTGAGTGCGCGCCCGTAGTACATTTCGACGACACCGGAGCTGTGGCTGAGCAGGAGTTCGACCACTTCCTGGTTGACGCTGCCCGGGATGCCGTCGCCGCCCATGCGCCAGTAACCGCTCTCGCGCAGATCGGGGCTCACGTACTTGCCCTCGGCGTCGAGGCGCCAGGACCGGGACTCCCAATTGAGGTACGGGCCGCCGTCGTGCGAGATGACAATCTGCTGACCGAAGGCGTAGTCGCCGGTCTCGTCGTGTCCTTCACCTTCGCCGCGCCAGACACCGACGAGGGGGAGAAGCGCGAGGAGTTCGGGATTGATATCCGGGCCGAGGCGCAGGTTTGCGGTGTCCTCCGGCAACGGAAGGTCCGGCAGGGTCGGAATGTTGAGCGACGCCGTCGACTTGGAGCGCTCGACGGCGATGGCGACAGCTTCGTCCCCGCTGCCGCGCCTCACGGCACCTGCAGCGGCGGAATCGTCAGCGGTCGCGTCGGACCCTGAATCCGGAGCCTGACTCACGACTCGTCGGTGACCAAGCGGTACACGACGTACACGGAGAACCAAGCGATCATGACGGATGCGAGTGCGAGGAGTACCTCGAAGAAAATGACCACGGGTACATCTTAGACCGCGGCGACCGACCGGAAAAATCGGGAGCCGGAATGCAGAAGGCCCCGCACCGGAGGGGTGCGGGGCCGCCTGACAAAGCAGGAATTACTTGCTGACGGTCACGTCCACGTTGTGCACGCCCGAGCCCTCGGGAGCGACGGTGGAGGTGCCGTTGCCCGAGCTGGACAGTGCACGCACGGTCCACTCGCCCGGAGCGGCGAAGAAGCGGAAATCGCCGGTTCCCGATGCCACGACCTCGGCCGTGAACTCTCCGGAGCCGTCGAGCAGACGCACGAATGCGCCGCCGATGGGCTGGCCGTCAGCTGCGAGAACGCGGCCGGTGATGACCGTTTCCTTCTCGACGTCGACGCCGGCAGGCAGGGTCTGGCCCTGAGTAGGTGCTCCACACATGATCAGGCTCCCAATTCGATCGGTGCGCCGACGAGTGAGCCGTATTCGACCCAGCTGCCGTCGTAGTTCTTGACGTTGTTCTTGCCGAGGATCTCCTGCAGGACGAACCAGGTGTGGCTCGAACGCTCGCCGATGCGGCAGTAGGCGATCGTTTCCTTGGTGTCGTCGAAGCCCTTTTCCGCGTACAGCTTGGCGAGGTCGTCGTCCGACTTGAAGGTGCCGTCCTCGTTGGCGGTGGTGCTCCACGGGATGTTGATGGCTCCGGGGACGTGGCCACGCTGCTGCGCCTGCTCCTGCGGAAGGTGGGCGGGAGCGAGGATCTTGCCCGAGAACTCGTCAGGGCTACGAACGTCGACGAGGTTCTTGCTGCCGATGGCGTCGATGACCTCGTCGCGGAATGCGCGGATCGAGAAGTCGGGGGTCTCGGCCTTGTACTGCGTGGCTTCGCGGTTGACTGCGTCCTTGGAGAGCGGGCGGCCGTCGAGTTCCCACTTCTTGCGGCCGCCGTCGATCAGCTTGATGTCCTGGTGGCCGTACAGCTTGAAGTACCAGTAAGCGTAAGCGGCGAACCAGTTGTTGTTGCCACCGTAGAGAACGACGGTGTCGTCGTTCGCAATGCCTTTGGCGGAGAGCAGATCCGAGAACTGCTCCTGGTTCAGGAAGTCGCGTCGGACGCCGTCCTGGAGGTCCTTGCGCCAGTCGAGCTTGACTGCACCCTCGATGTGGCCGCCGTCGTATGCGCTGGTGTCCTCGTCCACCTCGACAAAAACGGTCTTGGGGGTGTTGAGGTTCTGCTCAGCCCAGTCAGCGGAGACTAGGACGTCGGAGCGAGCCATGGTGTTCCTTTCGATGTGGTCTTGCATCGGTCGTTATCTAGCAGGGGTTCAGCAGGGTTGTGGGGCAAGCGTTTTCACGCGGTGGTAGCGCGGCCGGTATTTCGCAGCCTTGCGACGAGTGGATAGATCTGGCAGCCGAGGCAGATGCCGAACGCGGCGTTGAGCAGGGCCGCGAACAAGGCGAAGCCGGTGCCGACGATCGTCGACCCGGCCAGGAAACCGACCGTGCCGGCGAGTGCGAAGACGAAGCCGACGAACTGCGCGAAGCGCAGCGGCGCCACGGGTTCGCGTTCGCTGACCGGCGAGAGTCGCGGGGCGACGAGCTTGCCGAAGATCTGGCCGTACGGGCTGCGCTTGGGGCCGAGTACCGCTCCGACCGCGAAGACGATGGCCTGTAGTGCGAGAACGACGGTGGCGGCGGGCAGTGAGAAGGTCGAGAGGATGAGCGTGAGTACGAGAACGCCGGTGGTGACCCACGCGGCGAATCGAGGTCCGCGGACGTCGACCTGCTCGAGCTGGGGTGTGGTTGTGGACATCGGGAGTGCTCCTGCGCTGGATTGCATGATGCTGTGCCTGGGCCGAGAAAACGGGACGTCAAAGTCCCACTCGGTGGATTGATCACGTGAGCGAAAGCTCGAAGGTCAGAGAGATCTGACGGATGTGGTGATCAGCAACAGGTACAGCAACAGCCCCCGAGGCGGCACAGGTCTACTGCGCGGCGTCGGGTGAGCATCAGCTCGTGGCGGGTTTGCACGTCGGCGAGTTTACCCCGAATTCTCGGATTTTGGCTCGTGGGGTCCGGATAGTGGTACGAGTGCAGCTTTCAGATCGGCTGCGGATGGCACCCCGGACACCCGGAACTGTTCCTCCAGGCCACCGTCGAGGATGAAGGTGGTGGGCAGCGAGAGGACACTCATCTCGCGTGCCAGAGCCGGTTCCTTGTCGATGTCGAGCTCGATTTCCACCGGCGGACGGGGAGCGTCGGCCATCGAGATCACGACCTGACCGACGACGCGGCGTACTGCCGCGCACGGTCCGCACCAGTCGGCAGAGAAATGCAGTACGACGGGTCCGCCGTTCGGCGAAGAGACTCCAGCGGCGCGGAGCAGTTCGAGGCGACTGTCCGCCGCGCCGGTCGCGGCCGGCGTGGTGACTCGGACCTTTCCGTTGCGCGACTTGAGAAAGAGCCCGACCGCGACGACGGCGACCAGCGCGACCAGCAGAATTGTGATCCCGGTCATCGGTTCTGCAGCTCTGCGAGATCGATCGTCGTGTTTTCGGCGCTGCCTTCGATCACGATTCTTCCGCCTTCCGCGTAGACCAGGCTCGGCTGAATTCCGTAGGGGAGTGCCTGCGGATCGATCGTGTAGCTGAACAGTCCGAGGACGACGGGTTCGAGTGCTGCGGGGATCGAGAAATCGGCTTTGCCCTCCGGACCGAAGTACAGATTGCTGGCGACGATCTTGACCTGCCCACCTTCCAGAACCAGGTTGGCCTGCACACTCACTGCAGTCTCGACCGGGCCGACGGCAACCGTTCCCGTCAGCACGACGGCGCCCGCGGTGCTCGCTCCGGTTCCGCCGCTGCCCCCGGTGCCATCCGACTTGTTGGCCGGCGGCGAAGATACCTGCAGGTCAGGGATATTGAGCAGCTTTCCGAGGTCGGTGGCGTTGATTCCCATCCGGCCGTCGAGTTTGTCGACGGGGAGTTGGGTGACATTGCCGTTCACGATGTCGGAGAAGGGAACGGTGACCCCGCGCAGATCGGCCTCGACGGTCACTTCGCCCACCACGTCGCTCTGGACGCCGGTAGCTCTGACGTAGACGTCCTTGTATTTCCCGCCGAGTGCCTGGGTGAGGAAGGGGAACCCGTTGAAGGTGACCTCCGGATCCGACTCGAGTGATGCGCCGGTTCGGAGCTCGCGGGAAACCCGGTACTCGGCGTACGCGGCCGCGCCGAAATCGGCCACCAGTCCGAGGCCGAGGAGAAAGACGATGCCGATGATCAGTTTGCGCACCGCACCATTGTGACGGACTCCGGTCGGGGTTCGATGCGACGGCCCCGGTACCAGGCACGCTAATGTAGGGACCGACCAAAAGCGTCGAACTACTCGAGCGTTGCCCTCACGGGTTGCGCGGGCTACTAGATAGGAGGCCGTGTGGAACTGCTCCTCCTCACCTCCGACCCCAACCCGGAAGCTGTACTACCGGCGTTGGCGTTGCTGGCGCACTCGGTTCGGCCTGCCCCCACAGAGGTTTCCTCGCTACTCGAGGCAAGTTCCGCGGACGTGGCATTGGTGGATGCGCGCACCGATCTGGCTGCCGCACGCGGGTTGTGTCGATTGCTCGGAAGCACAGGATCCGCAGTACCTGTGGTCGCCGTCCTCACCGAAGGCGGACTCGTTGCCGTCAACGCCGACTGGGGGTTGGACGACATCCTGCTTCCCGGTACCGGTCCGGCTGAGGTGGACGCCCGATTGCGGTTGTTGGTCGCCCGCAGCGGCGGTGTGGCCAGTCCGGAAGCGTCGGGAAAGATCACGCTGGGCGAACTGGTTATCGACGAGGGGACGTACACGGCACGACTGCGTGGACGGCCCCTTGATTTGACTTACAAGGAATTCGAGCTGCTCAAGTACCTCGCGCAGCACGCCGGACGGGTATTCACCCGGGCGCAGCTGCTGCAGGAAGTGTGGGGTTACGACTTCTTCGGTGGCACCAGGACGGTTGACGTCCACGTGCGTCGTCTGCGGGCGAAACTCGGCACCGAATACGAGTCCTTGATCGGTACAGTCCGAAACGTCGGATATAAGGCAGTGCGTCCGACCAGGGCCAAGGGTGGCGCAGCTGCTCCCGTTCAGTTCGAGGACGACGAGGACGTCGACTACGACGCGGCCGACGGATCGGTGGTCTGACGTGGGTTGGACAGATTCACTGCCGGCTGGATTCGCCGAGCAGGTTTCCGCGCTTCTCGATCGCGCAACCGAGTTCGACGGCAAGGCCCCCGTGTCGGAACAGGGGCGCCATGCCGTTGCCGGGCGCGGCGCCGCGCGACACTTCCTCGAACTCGACGGCGATGCGGTCGTCGGTTATGCGCAGCTGCAAGCCGGTTCGGACGAGCATCCCGACATGGCCGAGTTGGTGGTCGACCCGCAGGCGCGGCGCCGCGGCATCGGAACCAGGCTTGCCGCAGCGGTATTCGACGAGGGCCGGCCGGGCACGCGTGTCTGGGCGCACGGAAACGTCGACGCCGCAGTCGAATTCGCCAAGAGCCTCGATCTGGTCAGCGTTCGTGAACTCCTGCAGCTGCGTCGACCACTCGATGCTCCGCAGCTTCCGGAAATCGTTGTGCCCGAAGGTGTGACGATTCGGACGTATCGTGGGCCCGAAGACGATTCCGAGATCCTTCGCGTCAACAATGCGGCCTTCTCCTGGCATCCCGAGCAGGGTGGCTGGACCCAGGCCGAGGTCGATGAGAGAACGGCCGAAGGTTGGTTCGACCCCGCCGGTCTGTTCATGGCGTTCGCGGACACCGATCCCGATACTCTCCTCGGCTTTCACTGGACCAAGGTGCACGCACCCGAAGGTGACGATCCGGAGCTGGGGGAGGTGTACGTCGTGGGGATCGATCCCGCGGCGCAGGGACGCGGCCTCGGCCGAGTGCTGACTCTCGCGGGCATGCATTACCTGCGTGATCGCGGCCTCGGAACCGTCCTTCTGTACGTCGAAGGCGACAACACGGCCGCCCTCCACACGTACGAACGACTCGGCTTCGATCGGTTCCACGTGGACATGGCTTACGCCCGCGCGCTCTGACGTCACAGTCGGACACGCAGAAATGTCCAGTCTGTTCATTCTCCGTTAACCATGTGTGGTCCAGCCGGACACCGCGCCCGCCTACTTTTCTCTGTGGGCAGCGCCGTGTTGCCTGATGCAGATTTCAATCATTCTGCGTCTCATGTCGCCGCCCGATCGTGGGCGTGGCGGTAGCGATTTCCGGAGGATCTTGGTGAATCTCAAGCGCAGTGGTGCCCTGCTCGGTGTAGTGGCCGTGGGCGCCATGACCTTGGCCGCATGTGGCAGCGACAACAACTCGTCGTCGACGGGTGTGGACGCGTCCGCATCGAACGCAACGTGCGAAGGCAAGAGCAACCTCTCTGCCGCTGGTTCCTCGGCACAGAAGAACGCCATGGACCAGTTCGTCGCCACTTACATCTCCGTGTGCCAGGAAAAGGGCAAGACGGTCAACGTCGCGTACAACCCCAGCGGTTCGGGCGACGGTCGTACACAGTTCATCGCCGGCCAGATCGACTTCGCCGGCTCCGACTCGGCCATCAAGGACGAGCAGGCCGACAAGGCCAAGGAGCGTTGCGTCGGCGGCGAAGCCTGGAACCTTCCCCTCGTCTTCGGCCCGATCGCAGTTGCATACAACCTCGACGGCGTCGACAAGCTCGTTCTCAACGCAGAGGTTCTCGCGAAGATCTTCAACGGCGGCATCACCAAGTGGAACGATCCGGCAATCGCCGCGCTCAACTCCGGTGCATCGCTTCCCGACGAGAAGATCACCACCGTGATCCGCTCCGATTCCTCGGGTACCACCGACAACTTCCAGAAGTACCTCGACGCGGCATCGAACGGTGCTTGGACGTCGGGCGCAGGGTCCGACTTCACCGGTGGCGTCGGTGAGGGCGCCAAGGGTTCGGCGGGCGTTGCACAGGCAGTTGCCACGGCACCGGGTTCGATCACCTACGTCGAGAAGTCGTTCGCCGATCAGAACAAGCTCTCGGTTGCCGAAATCAACACCGGCTCCGAGGCAGTGGCACTGACCAACGACACGGCCGCGAAGTCGATCGCAGGCGCGAAGTTCAAGTCCGACGCAACCGGCGACCTGACGCTCGACCTCGCGTCGATCTTCAAGACCAACGAAGCCGGCGCATACCCGCTGGTTCTCGCCACGTACTCGATCGTCTGCTCCAAGGGCTACGACGCGGACACCTCCGCAGCAGTGAAGTCGTTCCTGACGAGCGCGGCCAACGAGGGTCAGGCCAACCTGGCCGAGCAGGGTTACGTCCCGCTGCCGTCCAACGTCCAGGATCGCCTCAACGCGTCCATCACGGCAATCAGCTGACCTAGAGACTCGTGCGGACAAGCTCATGGATCTACATTCAGACGTGAAGGAAGTGAGCGCGCATGAGTGACGCGCCCATCACCTCGACATCTCGTTCTCCCGGCCCCGCAACCAGCGGGGCCGGGGTGGGCGGTCCGAACGGCACCACGGAGGACACGATTACTTCCACCAAGGCTCCAGAAACCGAGCATCCTCCGAAGGGTGACGGTCCGGGTAGCGGCAACAGCAAGACGGTGACCCGTCCGGGTGACCGCATCTTCAGCTCGCTCGCATCCGGTTCGGCAATCTTCATCACGGTTGTCATCGCGGCGATCGGCGCGTTCCTGATCTGGCGTGCTGTTCCTGCTTTGAGCCGGAACCAGGTCAACTTCCTGACCAGCCGTGAATGGGTCACGCAGAACATCAACGCGATGGCGTTCGGTGTCCTCGATCTTTTCCAGGTCACGGTGTTGGTCTCGCTGTTCGCACTGGTGCTCGCGATGCCGATCGCACTGGGCATCGCGATCTTCCTGACTTCGTACTCACCCAAGTGGCTCACGCGGCCACTGTCGTACACGATCGACCTTCTGGCAGCTGTGCCGTCCATCGTCTACGGCCTGTGGGGACTTCTCGTCTTCGCTCCGGCGATCACCCCGGTCGCGGTGTGGCTCAACGACACTCTCGGCTGGTTCCCGCTCTTCGCCGACGTCAGCGGATCGATCACCGGCGGCGGCACCATCTTCACCGCAGGCATCGTCCTCGCCGTGATGATCCTTCCGGTCATCACCGCAGTGACCCGCGAGGTGTTCATCCAGACCCCGCGATCACAGATCGAAGCCGCACTCGCCCTCGGCGCCACGCGCTGGGAAGTTGTGCGCACCACGGTCATCCCGTTCGGTAAGTCCGGCTACATCAGCGGCTCGATGCTCGGTCTCGGACGCGCACTCGGTGAGACGATGGCGCTCTACCTGATCCTGCGCACCACCTCTCAGGCCTTCGGCTGGTCGCTGTTCGACGGCGGCTCGACCATCGCCTCCAAGATCGCCCTCGGCTACGCGGAGTTCAACAACGACATCCAGGCAGGCGCGTACATCGCGGCCGGACTGGTGCTGTTCGTACTGACCTTCGTCGTCAACGCGGCTGCCCGCGCAGTGATCGCCGGAAAGAAGGACTGACCCATGACCTCCACTCTGGACCGGCCGGTCAAGGCCCCCACTTTCCAAGGCGTCGGCGCTCGTCGTCGTGCCAAGGACGTCATCGCGACCATCCTGGTGAGCCTGGCAGTCGTCATCGCGCTCATCCCGTTGGTCTGGGTGCTCTTCACGGTCATCGCCAAGGGCCTGCCCGCTCTGACGTCGCCTACCTGGTTCACCAACTCGCTGAGCGGATTGACGGCGTCGGCCGACGGCGGCGGTATCTATCACGCATTGATCGGCACCCTGCTGCAAGGCATCGTGTGCGCGGTCTTCTCCATCCCGCTCGGTATCTTCGTCGCGATCTACCTGGTGGAGTACGCCGACCGGAAGTCGAAGCTGGGCAAGCTGACCACGTTCATGGTCGACATCCTCAGCGGTGTTCCGTCGATCGTGGCTGCGCTGTTCATCTACGCCCTGTGGATCGCGACCTTCGGCTTCCCCAAGTCCGCGTTTGCGGTGTCACTGGCTCTGGTCCTTCTGATGGTCCCGGTCGTCATCCGCTCCACCGAGGAAATGCTGCGCATCGTCCCGATGGATCTGCGGGAGGCGTCGTACGCGCTCGGTGTGCCGAAGTGGAAGACCATCTCGAAAATCGTTCTGCCGACGGCACTTCCCGGCATCATCACCGGCGTCATGCTGGCCCTGGCCCGCGTGCTCGGTGAGACCGCACCGCTGCTGATCCTCGTCGGCTACGCACCGTTCATCAACTTCGACCTGTTCAACGGCGAAATGGGCACACTGCCTTCCGTCATGGTCGCCGAGATGAACAACCCCACCGACGCCGGCACCAACCGCATCTGGGGCGCAGCACTGACCCTGATCCTGCTGATCGCGATCCTCAACATCGTCGCGAAGCTGATCGGTCACTTCTCACAGGTCAGAAGTAAGTGATGCGGCCTCGGAACATGTTCGTACTCAACAGCGTCAACAACTCAGTAGGGAGCCGGTAATGGCCAAGCGTCTGGATCTCAAGGACGTCAACATCTACTACGGCAAGTTCCACGCCGTCGCCGATGTGGGCCTGTCCGTCCCGCCCCGGAGCGTCACCGCCTTCATCGGCCCGTCCGGTTGCGGCAAGTCCACCGTTCTCCGTTCACTCAACCGCATGCACGAAGTGATTCCCGGTGCGCGCGTCGAGGGTTCGGTGCTGCTCGACGGCGAGGACATCTACGGCTCGAACGTCGATCCGGTCGGTGTTCGCAAGACCATCGGCATGGTGTTCCAGCGACCCAACCCCTTCCCGACCATGTCCATCAAGGACAACGTCGTCGCGGGCTTGAAGTTGCAGGGCGAGCGCAGCAAGAAGAAGCTCGACGAGGTGGCCGAGCGTTCGCTGCGCGGTGCCAACCTGTGGAACGAGGTCAAGGATCGCCTCGACAAGCCCGGTGGTGGCCTCT
>NZ_CAURKP010000012.1:0-68797 GCF_963525155.1 uncultured Rhodococcus sp. | reverse complement strand
GTTCTTCTCCACAGCGCCCATGTCCGCGAACCCGTGCCACAATGCCGAAGCCATCGTCTCTCTCTCCCAACTGGATACGTTCGAAATAGATCGGTCAGTTCACGCGGAGTGCGGGCGGAAGAACCCGCTCGACCCACTGGGTTGCCTGCTCGAATGCGTAGGCGAGTTGGAGTACGTCCAAGTCGGCTCCGTGCCGACCGATGATCTGGATACCCATGGGAAGCGAACGATCGTCGAAGCCGACCGGCATCCCCGCAACCGGAACCCCGGCCATCGTCCAGGGAACAACCGTCTCCATCCACCGGTGATACGTGTCCATCGATCGGCCGTCGACGGTCTCGGGCCAGTGAGTGTTCTTGTCGAAAGGAAACACCTGGGCACTGGGCGCAAGAATGTAGTCGTAGGTTTCGAACATCTTGGTAATGGCCGACAGCCAGCCGTTGCGGGCCTCCGCGGCCTTGGTCACGTCGAGAGCCGACAGTGTGACCGCGTGCTCGAGTTCCCACAACAGTTCGGGCTTCATCAACTCGCGCAAGCTCGGATCGTTGTACTGATCGATCAAGCCGAGCTGTGCCCACCAACGCCACCGCAAGAACAGTTGCCAGATGTCCTCGGGTTTGAAGTCGGGAAGCGCCGCCTCGACGCGGCACCCCAACTGTTCGAAGACCTCGAACGAGGATTCGCACAACTCGAGAACTCCAGGTTCGGTTGCCAGGTAACCGTTCCAGTCACCGACCCATGCGATCCGAGAGCCCTTCAGATCCCGTGCGAGGCTTTCGGTGAACACAGCGGGATTCTCACGAATCCCCAACGGTGCATAAGCATCCGGCCCCGCCATCGTGGAAAGCAGGTGAGCCACGTCGGTGACGGTTCGGCCCATCGGACCCACAACAGCGCCCTGAGCGATGAATCCCGTCTCCGGTATCCGACCCCAGGAAGGTCGAAACCCAACAACGTTGTTGAACGCCGACGGGTTTCGGAGCGAACCCATGTAATCGCTTCCATCAGCCACCGGCAGCATGCGAAGCGCCAACGACGCTGCGGCGCCACCGCTGCTACCGCCGGCAGTGCGCGAATTGTCGTACGGCGACACCGTCGTACCCCACACCGGGTTGTACGTCTGGGATCCGAGTCCGAACTCCGGTGTGTTCGTCTTGCCGATCACAATGGCACCGGCAGACCTGATCCGCTTGACGAACAGTTCGTCATCTTCGGCGATTCGATCCGCGAACATCGGCGACCCGGACGTGAACGGCAGACCCTTGGCTGCCGAAAGATCCTTCACCGCATGCGGAAACCCGTGCATCCAACCGAGATACTCCCCACTCGCCAACTGCGAATCACGCTCGCGCGCCTCCGCCGTCAACGCTTCCCGATCCCGCAATGCGACGATCGCGTTCACCGCCGGGTTATGTAATTCGATCTGATCGAGGAAGCTGTCCATCACCTCGACACACGACACTTCACGCCTGCGTATCAGACCACTGAGCGTGACCGCATCGGCCATGACGAGTTCGCGATTCTCGGGCGCACCGGAAACGCTCTCGTCGACAGGGTCAGCAGCATGAACCATCGTGAATCCTTTCAAGCAGTGAAGTGGGGTACGCCGCGGCGGACTCGCCGACACCGGCAACTGATTCGAGGACGAATTGCCGGTGGCGGCGCGACTGTCGAGGTTTCCAGCGAGGTTCTTGCCTACTACTGACCGAGATCGACGATGGCAGCGACTGGGCCGCCGCCCTCGGGACCCTGGTGCGCTGCCGATACCGAGACGAACACTGCCGGATCGCCGGTGACAGCTGCCGTGACTCCGCCGACACACGACTTGATCTGGCGGTGCCAGTGCACGTCGGAGTCGTCGAGCATCGCATTACGACGGCCACGGACCGTTCCGTCCTGACTGGCCTCGCACTTCAAGAACACGTTGACGAGTTGACCGTCCAGGTCGCTCGAGTGCGGCCGCTCCGGAAGTTCGAGTCCGGCGTCACGGATCGCCGCCCAGATGCCGTCCTGGTCGAGCGGATCCTTCATCACGCTGTGGCCGATCCGGTAGCGTCCGCCGACGCCGCGTGCGTTACCGACGACGACGATCTGCGCGCGGTCCAACTCGACGCCGGACGAGCAGGATGCGACAGAGGAGAAGAGTTCGCGGCTGTGCATGACATCCTCGTCGGTCGGCATGTCGATTTCGCCGAGCGCAACCGCGATCCCCAGAGCCGTTCCGCCGTTGGACAGGTCCATCGACTCATGAGTCTGTTCGGTCCACACAGTCTTGCCGCGGCTCTTGGCGTCACGGATGGTGTGAATTGTCAGCAACGGAGTCTTGGTCTGTACGTAGTGCACGTCGGCGGGATCGGTGATGCCGGCATTGGCCATCGCGTCTTTCACTGCCGCAGCAACTTTGGTGATCATGGCCGTACGGCCGATGTCCTCGGGCAGCAGTTGCTCACTCATGGCGACACCCACGGTCAGTCGCGGCTCGTCGGTCTTGGTGACCTTGTCTGCCGGCACGGTCGCGAAGATCGTCGCGTGCGGGCTGATCACGCCGTCCGTGCCGCCGGACCAGACGATCGGCACCTCCGCCACTTCTTCGGGGCTGCGATTACCCTTGGCGGAGAGAACCTCTCGGAACGCTCGGTCCGCGATGATGCGCGTGTAGTCGTTGACGCCGCCGTTACCCTCGGTTTTGCCGATGACTGCAATGACGCGGTCGGCCTCGAGGACACCGTCGTCGATCAGCTTGGCGAGCTCACTGGCGTCGGAGACGCTGTGTAGCGGAACCTTACGGACCTCGATTGCTTCGGGCATTGGCATCTCCTTGTATAGGGAATCGTGGAGGCAAAATTGGGCCTTGACAGCTCCGGGCGCTCAGTCCAGCCGAGCGGTTCGGAACTGCCGTGTCGACCACGCTATGACGACTCGAACCCATCGGCATCGTCAATACTTGCCCAAACGAAAACCGCGATTGGTTATTTCGACTCCGATTCACCGGTTGTGCGCCGCCCCATCGGTTCTCACTTACGATTCGACCATGGACACCACTGTTGTCGACCATCCGCTGGCGGCATCGCTGCTCACGACCATGCGCGACGCTCGCAGCGACAACGCAACGTTCCGGTCCGCCTTGCGCAGACTGACCCATATGTTGGTCTACGAGGCCATGCGCGGCGCAGAACTGGAACAGTTCGACATCGAGACGCCAGTTGCTCCGACGCTGGGGGTGCGGCTGGCGAATCCACCGCTCCTGGTCCCGGTCTTGCGAGCGGGCCTCGGCATGGTCGAACAGGCGAGTGCCCTTATTCCGCAGGCAGGCGTCGGTTTCGTGGGAATGGCACGAGACGAGAAGACACACCAGCCGGTTCCGTATCTCGAGTCCCTGCCCGCTGATCTGTCGAGCACCCCCGTCTACGTCCTCGATCCGATGTTGGCGACCGGTGGATCCATCGTCCGCACAATCGATCTGCTCATTGCACGCGGAGCCACCGATGTGACTGCAATATGTGTCGTCGTGGCTCCGGAAGGGATCGAAGCACTGAAGAACTCCGGACATCCGGTCCGGCTCCTCACAGCGAGCATCGACGACGGCCTGAACGAAAATGCTTTCCTGATACCTGGACTCGGAGACGCGGGCGATCGCCAATTCGGGCCGCGGTAGTTGGCAGACATACGGAGAACCGCTCATTTCGAGAGGCTATTTTCGTCAACTGTTGACAATGTTCGTCGCGTGATCGAGCGTAGTCTCGCGACATGGATAGATCTGCCAAATATTCGAGCGAAGAGCTTCAACATTTGCCAGAAGGTGGCGACTACAGACTCACAGTTCGGGATGTCCTCGAGCTGCCCAGTCTGCGTGGAGCCGAAGTCCTTGCCGGGCACGGGGGCTTACGCCACCTCGTTCAATCGGTGAACGTGATGGAAGTACCGGACATCCTCGCTTGGGTGAAGCCGAACGAGTTGTTGGTGACAACCGGGTTCCCGCTGCGCTACGGGCGAACCGGCGAGCTTCTCGACGACACAGATCTCAGTGACCTCGTCGACGGTCTTGCACGTCGAGGAGTCGCGGCACTTGCCGTGAAAACGGGCCGTTATCTCGACGAGCTGCCCGAGGCGATGCTGCACATGGCAGAGCAGCGAGGGCTTCCGCTGTTGGTTCTTCCCGTCACCGCGGGATTCGACGAGGTGATCTCGGAGGTCTTCACCAAGTTGGTGGCGAAGCAGTCCGCGGCACTCGACATTGCCGATCGACTTCACCGCTCGTTGACGTCGATCGTCTTGGAAGGTGGCGATCTACCTCAGATTGCCGCGGAATTCGCCGCGCTTTTCGACGTCAGCGTTCTGATCTGCTCGCCGGACGGAAGGGTATTGACCGAGGCCGGGGATTCAGCCGCGCTGAACGCGCTTCCGTTGTTCGAAAGCACCGGTCGGTTCCTGACCGAGCGGGTCGCCGTCGGTTTACAGAACGCACCCAAGGGATTTCCCGGCCAGTTGGCGCTCACCCGAGTGGTGGCCGGCGGCACCGACCACGGCCGGATGGTGGCGTACGCCGGCACCCACGAACTCGGCGCAGTTGTCGTTCAAGCGCTGGAGCGAGCGGCCACCGTTGCCGCGCTGGCCGTCACCAAACAGCTGGCAGTTGCGGCAGTGGAATCCAAGTTCCGCGGCGACTTCCTCCGTGACGCACTGATAGGCGAAGCCGGCTCGCCTGCGGAAGTGAGCGCGCACTTCACCCAGTTGGGGTGGGATGTCACTCGTCCACTTGCCGTTGTGGTTGCAGAACTCGACGTCGATCACCCGGAATCCCAGCACGCGAATTCCACTCGCACGGACCAAGATCGACTCAGCGACGGCTGGCAACAAGTGGTCCGAACACACGAGCGGACGGCGCCGTCCGTCGGGTTTCGACACGAGGTGGTCACGCTTTTCCCGACCAGCACCGACCGTGCGGTTCGGGACATCGAAGGGTTGGTGCGCAAGGTTGCCGGCGATCGCACCAGCGGCCGCCGATCCTTCAGCACGGGAGTGAGCCGGGTGATCTACTCCCTGGCCGATCTACCCGCGGCCTACGACCAAGCCTGTACAGCCGTGGTCGTCGGCCGACGTATCAACGGGCCGGGGCAGATCGCACACTTCGACGAACTCGGTGTACACCGACTCCTCTCGCTCCAGACGGACAAGAGCGAACTGCGTTCGTTCACCGATGACGTTCTGAAGTCCTTGTCGGCGGACAACGCCGAAGCCGCTGACCTGCGTCTGACACTCCAGACCCTGCTCGACTGCAATTGCAATGTCGCCGAGGCCTCCCGGGCGCTGCACATGCACTACAACACTTTGCGTTACAGAATCGGAAAGCTGGAGAGCGTCGTCGGATCGTTCACCGACGACCCCGTCCTTCGATTGAACGTCTCACTCGCCCTGCAGGTCATGAAGATGCACGAAATGTCATGACTTCGCACGATATGAGCTGACAGAACGTCCCGATAACGGTTCGATACAACCGCAATCGCGCGGCCCGGTGAGCATTCGTCACTTCTTACCCACCACTGACACCCGTCGTCGGCAAGGTTACCCATGTGCCGTTCACCGGTGCCCGCTTACGGTTCGAAAGACGGGCCGCACATACCTCCTTCAGTGGCCCTGGCCGGTTTCTCGGTCCAGCGGACCGGAGTCGACCGAACTACGGAGGCCTCAACCACCAACTGGCTCAGCCAATTACACCAGAACACGGCGGTGCGACATGAACTCGACTTCGAAGCCTCACAACACAAGTGCTCGTAGTGGTCCGTTACACGACGTGATAGTCGTCGACCTCACGCGCGCACTCGCGGGTCCTCACGCGGCAATGATGCTCGGTGATCTGGGTGCCGACGTGATCAAGGTCGAATCACCTCACGGCGGCGACGACACCCGAGGGTGGGGGCCGCCTTTTGTGGAGCCCCCGTTGGAACCACCGAACACGCAACGGGAATCGACGTATTTTCTGTCCACGAACCGGAACAAGAAGTCGATCACGCTCGATCTGAAATCCGACAGTGGGCGCGCGACCCTCGAAGATCTCGTCTGCCGCGCCGATGTTCTCATGGAGAACTTCCGCACCGGAGTTCTCGATCGACTCGGATTCTCGACCGAGCGGCTGGCCGAACTCAATCCTCGACTGATCGTTCTGTCCATCAGCGGTTTCGGCCACGACGGCCCGGAAGGCGGTCGCGCCGGCTACGACCAGATCGCCCAGGGGGAAGCCGGACTCATGTCGCTGACCGGCTCGAGTCCGGACGACGTTCAACGAGTCGGAGTTCCGATCGCCGATCTTCTCGCCGGAATGTACGGGGCGTTCGGTGTCGTCGCGGCTTTGAAGGAACGCGAGCAGACGGGGAGAGGCCGCGTTGTCCGAACGTCGCTCTTGGCCAGCGTGGTCGGTGTTCACGCGTTTCAAGGAACGAAGTGGACCGTCGCCGGCGAGGTAGGCACGGCGCAGGGCAACCACCATCCCTCCATCGCACCGTACGGACTCTTTCGTACCGGCGATGGCGCAGTGCAGATCTCGGTCGGCAGCGAAAGCCTGTGGAGAAGATTCTGCGAAGGATTCGACCTCGACCCTGACGCCCCGGGTATGGCAACAAACGCCGAACGCGTCGAAAATCATTTCCAGGTCGTCGAATTGATCGAACGTACCTTCAAGCCGTACTCGCGTGACGAGCTTCTGACCGAACTCGACCGCATCGGAGTACCGGCAGGACGGGTTCGGACGATCTCCGAAGTGTACGAATGGGAGCAGACCCGATCACAGGGATTGCTCGTCGACGTCGACCACAGCACGCTCGGAAACATCACACTGCCCGGTCCACCGCTGCGATTTTTCGATCCGGACGGAACCGAAGTGACGGAGACCCGCCACACTGCACCTCCGGTTCTCGGTGAAGACACTGACGAAATCATGTCGTGGCTACAAGGATTCACCCGATGAACCGCCTGACGGCTCGCGACTTGCTCGACCTGGTGATCGATGCCGGCACCTGGGAGTCGTGGGATACCCCTCCGATTCCCGTCGCGACCGACTCCGACTACGCCGAAGCACTTCTGCGGGCCCAGGAGAAGACCGGGCTCGACGAATCCGTCCTGACCGGAAGCGCCTCCGTCCGAGGCCGCCGTGTGGCAATCATCGTCTGCGAGTTCGGTTTTCTCGGCGGATCGATCGGCGTGGCGGCGGGAGAACGCCTCGTCGTCGCCATCCGTCGAGCCACCCAAGAGCACCTGCCCCTTCTTGCGCTTCCCACGTCCGGGGGAACGCGCATGCAGGAGGGGACGACGGCGTTTTTGCAGATGGTCAAGATCACCGCGGCGCTCATCAAGCACAAAGAAGCGCACCTGCCCTACATCGTCTATCTCCGAAACCCCACCACCGGAGGCGTATTCGCGTCCTGGGGATCACTCGGTCACGTGACGATCGCGGAACCGGGGGCCCTCGTCGGATTCCTCGGCCCTCGAGTGTTCGAGGCCTTGTACAACTCACCTTTCCCCGCCGGTGTCCAGACAGCGGAGAACCTTCACGAGCACGGACTCATCGATGCAGTGAGGCCGCCAGACCAGCTCGCCGAAATCGTCGAACGCGCATTGCGCATCATCACCGGGGCGCATCGTGGGCACCTACTGCCCAGTGACCCGTGCTCGTACGATTGCCCACCCGATACGTCAGCCTGGGAATCCGTCGTCGCATCCCGACGCGAAGACCGACCTGGGATTCGTGAAGTGCTGCTCAATTCCGCTTCGGACATGCTCCCGCTCAACGGAACCGGCCAAGGCGAGAACGATCCCGGCATCATGCTCGCACTCGTCCGCTTCGGCGACATGCCCTGCGTCCTTCTCGGACAGGACCGGCGCGGACAGACTGCTCACTCCCCACTCGGCCCCGGCGCTCTGCGGGAGGCTCGGCGAGGTATGCGGCTGGCCGCAGAACTCGACCTGCCGTTGGTGACGATCATCGACACAGCGGGCGCGGCACTGTCGAAGGAGGCCGAAGAAGGCGGACTGGCGGGCGAGATCGCTCGGTGCATAGCCGACATGATTTCACTCGAGGTCCCCACCATTTCCCTCCTGCTCGGGCAGGGCACGGGCGGCGGCGCCCTGGCACTGATTCCGGCCGATCGAGTGCTGGCGGCCCGCCACGGTTGGCTCTCGCCCTTACCTCCCGAAGGTGCGAGCGCGATCATGTTCCACGACATCACGCACGCGCCGGACATGGCAGCCAGTCAAGGGATCAGGTCCTTCGATCTGCTCGCGGGCGGCATCGTCGATCGGGTCATCCCCGAATTTCCCGATGCCGCGGACGAATCCGCCGCCTTCTGCACTCGCGTCGGAGCGGTACTGCACTACGAGCTGAGCGTGCTCAGTGCTACCGATGCGACTGAACGGCTCAACACCCGCACCGAACGCATCGACCGTATCGGCCTGGTCGAAGCCAGTACCTCCGTCTGATCGATCAGTACCCAGAACACCGGAAAGGCCGGACATCCTCCGCGGAGGATGTCCGGCCTTCGTCGATCGAGCACACTCAGCCAAGCGTCACGTGAGTTGCTTGGCGGGTTCCTCCCGATCGCCGCCGGGAGTCTTCGAATCCGGCTTGTTCGGTTCCGGATTCTTCGCATTCAGCTCCGGGTTCTTCGAACCGATGAACTGGCACAGGTGGTACATCCCGATCACGACGATGGTGCCGAGCGCGATACCGCTGAGCGAGAACGTGTCACTGAACTTCAGGGCCGTGTCGCCGATACCGATGATCAGACCGGCCGCGATCGGCATCAGGTTGAGCGGATTGCCGAAGTCGACGCCGTTCTCCTTCCAGATCTTGGCGCCGAGCAGACCGATCATGCCGTAGAGCACCACGGTGATTCCGCCGAGAACACCGCCGGGCGTCGCCGAGATGACGGCACCGAACTTGGGGGAGAAGCCGAGCATCATGGCGACGATGCCGGCAACCGCGTAGGCGGCGGTGGAGTACACACGGGTCGCTGCCATGACACCGATGTTCTCGGCGTACGTCGTGGTGGGCGAACCGCCGACGCTGCTGGCGATAGCGGTGGCGAAACCGTCACCGGCGAGCGCACGTCCCATGTACGGGTCGAGGTCGTCCCCGGTCATCTCGGCCACGGCCTTGACGTGGCCCGCGTTCTCCGCGATCAACGCGATGACACCCGGAAGGACCAGGATGATGAACGTGAGGCTGAACGACGGAGCGTGGATGCCGACGATTCCGTTGGCCTCGTCCGAGAACGGAGGAAGCCCGAACCACGACGCCGACTGCACCGAATCCCAGTTGACGCGGAAGTGCTCGGTGATCTGACCGGTGCCTGCGTCGTAGGAGGTGATCGTCCCCGAGACCCGGTCGAGGATCCAGGAGAGGACGTAGCCGAAGATCAGCGCCAGGAAGATGGCGATGCGCGCCATGAAGCCGCGTAGCGCGATACTCATGACGATCAGGGCCACCATGACGATCAGGGCCACCCACTGGTCCTGCGGCCAGTACAGCCCCGCGACGACGGGTGCCAGGTTGAATCCGATCAACATCACCACCGCGCCGGTCACCACCGGGGGAAGAACCTTGAATACGACCCGGCCACCGAGGAAGTGGATCGCGATACCGATGGCCGCCAGGACGAGTCCGGACACCAGGATCGCGCCGGTCACCTCGGCGGACGTTCCGCCCTGGGCGCGAATGGCGGCGATACCACCGACAAAGGCCGCCGACGTTCCGAGGTAGCTGGGAATGCGTCCCTTGACCACCAGCAGGAAGAAGAGCGTACAGAAGCCCGACATCATCACGGCAAGTTGAGGATTGAGTCCCATGATGATCGGGAACACGAACGTCGCGCCGAACATCGACACCACGTGCTGGCTGCCCAGCCCGATGGTTCTTCCCCAGCTGAGCCGCTCGCCGGGAGCGACCACTTCACCCGGTTTGATGTTCTTTCCATCTCCGTGCAACGTCCAAATCGGCATGATGGGACCTTTCGTGCAGAGGAAGGTGTCCGAACGCTGAGTGTGCTCCAGCTCACAAAACACCGTGACTGGAGTGAAACGCTATTACAGCGCGGGGGTATCGACGTGATGACAATCTGCCAGAACCCACCGACCCGGATTGGCAATATTAGTGATTGATGCCGCGCATCGCGGTTATCTTCAGTGCTAGAGACAGATCCAGCCGGAGTTCGGGTTGCGCCGTGAAGGGTCCCAGCATTTTCTCCAGCTTAACGACCCTGTAACGCAGTGTGTTGTAATGGAAGTGGAGCTTGCGCGCTGTCTCGGCGATGTTGATGTTGGTCGCGAGCAAGACTTCCAATGTCTTGCGCATGTCCTGCGCTTCGGCAGTTTCCTCCGTCAGTTCCCGCAGTGTCTCCCGCGCGAACGTCTCCAGCTCGTTTTCGTCCTCGACCAGACTGAGCAGTCTGTACACGCCCAGATCGTCGAACTGAGTCACCGTCCACGGACCGGAGATCCGTCGCCCGACGGTCAGTGCGGTGCGCGCCTGACTGTAGAGCGCCGGAACGGCGTCGATCGCCGCTGTCGGCCGGGACACCCCGACACTGAACGGCCTTCTCCCGCCGCCACCTTCACCGCGAACGACCGTGACGAGGTCCCGCACCAATGCCATCGTGTCGGTGCCGACGCCCATCACGATCACCGTCTCGCCCGTCAGCGCGGTCACCGCCGCACCGGGATCGCGGTGGGCGATCGCGCCGGAGAACGCCATCGCCTGGCGATCGACGACGGGCAGCCGAGCGGGCGCCGCCGAGGCCGGTTCGTCGATCGGGTCCGGCTCGATCGAGACGATCACCAGCGGGCGGTCGAAGTCCCAACCGAATGTCTTGGCATGGGAGACAACGTGATCGTGGTCCCCGGCCCGGCCGAGGAGCAGGTCGTGAACGAAGTTGGCGCGATGGCGTTCTTCCACCGACGCCACGGCTTGTTCGCGGGTGATGACCAACGCACACACCGACGCGGCCCGCTCGACCAGGTACTGGTCGTAACTCGTCATCACGCGCTCACCGGTGAACAACGCGAGACGCCCGTGGTCGATGTGATTGGCGGAAATCGCGGACACCGCGATGAATTGACCGTCGAACTCGTGCAGACCCAATCCGCCCTCGACGGTGTCGGTCCGCAGACGACCGGTGGAATCGACGGCGGGACAGGCAGACAGATGCTTGCGCTCCGCGGCGTCCCCGGCGCGGCAGATCTCGCGTCCGTCCGAGGTGGTGATCAGGGCAGCGCCCTTCATCTCCCGTGCGATGACTTCGGTCAATTGCGGGAGGCCGCCGCCGCCCATCACGACGTCGACCAGCAGCCGTCGCAAGCGCTCGGCCCCGAACATGGCGTCGATCTGGGCCGACTCCGTCTGCTCACGGTCTCTCGCCGCGGGGTGATCGCACGCACCGTGAAAAACCAGGAGCGGGAAGCCGGCGCTTTCGGCCGCGTCGACCAGTTCCGGCGCGAGAGTGTCCCCGTCTGCGCCGAATTGGACGGCAAGTGCCGCAACACCTCGGGTCGACAACCGTCCGACAAATGCTTTGAAGGTTTCGGTGACCCTGGCGAGGGTTTCCGGCGTGGTGATCAGCAACTGTCCGTGCCGCAGCCACGGTCCGATGTCCGGAACCGCCATGAATCCAACCCGGGCTACCGTCGGGTCTTCGCAGCCGCCGGCGACCTTTCGAACACCAGGAAGGAGCGGGGTTCGAAGAAGTTCGGAGAGAACAGCATTCACCTCGGATGCCGGTACGGCC
Source organism: uncultured Rhodococcus sp. (assembly GCF_963525155.1). Lineage (NCBI taxonomy): Bacteria > Bacillati > Actinomycetota > Actinomycetes > Mycobacteriales > Nocardiaceae > Rhodococcus > uncultured Rhodococcus sp. The sequence continues at coordinate 57,026 of NZ_CAURKP010000012.1, read as the reverse complement.
GGGTTTGCCACTTGGCAGGCACCTCGATTTCATTCGGATCACGGAAGATGGTTCACGAAAGAAACGATCCTATCCCCACCGAACACAAGATGTCCGAATTCAGCGCAGTCGACTCAGGCCGTTCGATGCAGGGCGGTCGGATTCTCCTGAGGTGGCGGGTGGATCGGCCCCTGCAGATCCCGCAGTTCCAAACCGGAGGCATTGCGCAGGGTCTTGGTCATCTCGGCGAGGATCGACACTGCAGTCTCCTCCGGTGTCCTCGCGCCGAGATCCAACCCGATCGGTGAGTGCAGACGCCCCAACTCGACGTCGGTGACGCCTCGCTCCTTCAACAGCGCCACCCGACGCTCATGCGTCGCACGACTTCCCATCGCGCCGACGTACGCAGCCGGCGAACGCAGCGCGATCTCGAGCAGGGGGATGTCGAACTTCTCGTCGTGCGTGAGCACGGCCAGGACGGTTTTGTTGTCGATCGGTGCGGTTTCGAGGAACTTGTGTGGCCACATGACGACCAGATCGTGGGCGTCGGGGAAGCGCGCCCGTGTCGCGAAGACCGGCCGTGCGTCCACGACGGTCACGCGATAACCCGCAAAGGCGCCCAACGTACACATCGAGGCGGCGAAGTCGATGGCCCCGAACACGTACATCCTCGGTAGCGGCGCGAAGATCTCGACCAGCAAGTCGTGCTGCGAATCGATGAGAGTTCCCGCCGGCGCGACAAAGGCTACGGACTCACCGGTGTCCATCGTGCGCAACAGGATGGAGACCTCGTCCTCCGTGGCATCCAGATCCCCGCTGCGTCGGCCGTGCTCGACGACGAGGTGCCGCGCCGGCGCTCCCGGACGCACTTCGGTGACCACGACGACGGGCGTATCGGCCTCGATCCGTTCACAGACCTGACCGAACTCGACGAAATCGGCTCCGACAGCCTGGACGAACACTTCGATGGTTCCGCCGCAGGTCAGACCTACTCCGATGGCGTCGTCGTCGGAGACGCTGAAGACCTCGACACGGCTGGTGCCGTCGGCGAGAACCTCCTGGGCGATCTCGTACAGCGCACTCTCGATGCACCCGCCCGAGACGCTGCCGACTACCTCCCCGGAGCGTGAGACGGCCATAGAAGCACCGGGCATGCGCGGTGAGGATCGCCAGGTACGGACAACCGTCGCCAGTGCAAAATCCTCGCCGCGGGCGTGCCACTGCGCCAGCTGAGTGGAAATGTCGCGCATCGCCTCGCCTCCCGCTTGCATCGCCGTCCGTAGAGAGTTCACGGTATCGGCCCACCGCAATCCTGCCTGTCACACAATGCGCCTAAATCCGGGCCCTGCAGTTGTGCAATGTCGCCGTCGCATCACCTTGCGCTCTCGACCAGTGTTGTCACCGAGCCCAGCCGAAAGCAGGCCTGACCTTCATTCTTCCCCTCTCCGACGATCACTGCAGCGGCAATTCACGCAGATGGTGCGACGGATCGAGTGGGCGACGTTGCACACCACAGAACCGAGGTTTCCCCCATGGACCAATTGCTCAGCGGTATCAAAGTTCTCGACCTCACCCGCGCTCTCGCGGGCCCTCTGTGCACGTCGCTGCTCTCGGACTTCGGCGCCGACGTGGTCAAGGTCGAAACCCGTGGCTCCGGCGACAGTTCGCGTCAGTGGCCGCCGTTCGACGGCGATCGAAGCCTCTACTTCGCTTCCGTGAACCGCGGCAAACGGTCGATCGCCATCGACATGCGCAGTGACCGCGGGCGGAAACTGCTTCGCAGCCTGGCCCTCGACGCAGATGTGCTGGTCGAGAACTTCCGTCCGGGAGTACTGGCCGACATGGGGCTCGATCCCGACTCGCTCGAGCAGGAGAATCCAGGGCTCGTCGTGATGAGCATCAGTGGTTTCGGCCCGGTGGGCCCGGACCAGTTCGCGCCCGGACTCGATCAGGTGGCCCAGGGAATGTCCGGGCTGATGTCGGTCACCGGCGCCGGGGAACAGACCCCGATGCGGGTCGGTATCCCCATCATCGACACGGTCTCGGGCATCTACGCGGCACTGGGAATCACGGCGGCACTGGCTTCGCGCGGACGCGACGGTCGTGGGCACCGCGTGCAGACCTCGTTGCTGGAATCCGCGATCTCGATCATGACCTTCCAGGCGCAGGACTACCTGAGCACCGGGCGGGTTTCGACGCCGAACGGCAATACGCACCCGACGATCACGCCCTACGGCGCTTTCGACACTGCCGACTTCCCGATCAACATTGCCACCGGCTCGGACAAGCACTGGATCGCACTGTGCTCGGTACTCGGTGACCCCGAGCTCGCCTTCCGTACCGAATATGCCACGGGTAAAGAACGTTTGGCGCACCGAGACCAACTGACCAAAGAACTCGAGGACCTACTGACCACGAAGGGCGCGGCGCAATGGATCTCCGAGATCCGCGGTGCCGGAATCCCCTGCGGCCCGATCCATTCGATCGATCAGGTGTTCTCCGACCCGCAGGTCGAGGCATTGCAGATGGTCGAGCAGACCCAGAGCGCCGACGGAACGTCGATTCCCGTTGTCCGCGGACCGTTCTGGGTGGACGGCAAGACCCTTCCCGTCAGGAATGCGCCACCCATGACTCTCGGCGGTGACGCCGACGACGTACTCACCGACTTCGGCCTGCGCCCGGAGGAGATCGAGGATCTTCGCGCAAATTCGGTGATCTGACCGCACACTAGTAACAGAGCAGACGCTCTGTTACTGTGCGTTCATGCCTCGGCCACGCGTCCACGACCTCGACACCCTGCTCGACGCTGCCGAAAAACTTGCCGCCACTGCCGGGCCGAGCGCTGTCACGGTCCGGGCAGTCTCCGACGCCACCGGTGTATCCAACGGGGCGATCTATCACGCATTCGGCTCTCGCAGTGGACTGGTCGGTAGCGCGTGGCTGCGTGCTGCGCGACGATTTCTCGCGCTTCAACAATCGAGAGTGGACGACGCTCTCGCGGACCCGTCGCCGACTTCGGCGGTTTCCGCCGTCGTCGCGGCCGCCGAAGTTCCGGCTGTCTTCGCGCTCGACTACCCACAATCCGCGTTGCTGCTGTTGACGATCCAGCGCGACGAACTGCTCGGCACCGACGTCCCTGCCGACATCGCCGAGCAACTCACACAACTCGACCGGTCTCTGGTCGAGTTGTTCATCCGGTTGTCGACCGCGCTCTGGGGCCGCAAGGACGGCAGAGCCGTCGAGGCAATCGAGGCCTGTGTTGTCGGCCTGCCTACCGGACTGCTCATCCATCCCGCCAAACGCGCCGACGGTTGGCGAGTCCCCGACGCCGCAGCACGCGCGCGGTTGGATGCCGCCGTTCGAGCGGTTCTGCATCTCGACCCACCACTGCCCAAGCCACGCAACAGGAAAGGCCAATCATGACCGCAACTCTGCGCTTCGAAGACAAGATCGCCGTTCTCGATCTCGGCGAGGACGAGAATCGATTCTCGCCGGAGTGGCTCGATTCCGTCGACAAGCTACTCGACCAGGCTTTGAGCGAAAGCGCACATGCCCTGGTCACCACGGCGACGGGCAAGTTCTACTCCAACGGACTCGACCTCGACTGGCTGGGCGCGAACGGCGACAAGGCGAAGTGGTATGTGCAGCAGGTGCAGTCGCTGTTCGCTCGGATGCTGACGTTCCCGATGCCCACCGTCGCGGCGATCAACGGCCACGCCTTCGGAGCCGGCGCCATGCTCGGCATCGCGCACGATTACCGCGTCATGCGCGATGATCGCGGCTACTACTGCTTCCCGGAGGTGGACATCAACATCCCCTTCACCGAAGGAATGGCAGCTCTCATCCAGGCCAAGCTCAGCCCGGCGTCGGCAATCGTCGCCATGACCACGGGGCGGCGATACGGCGGAAGTGACGCATTCGCAGCCGGTTTGGTGGACTTCACCGCATCCGTCGACGCTTTGACCGCCAAGGCCATCGAAATGGTTGCACCGATCGGCCCGAAGAATGCGGGCACACTGGGGGCAATCAAGTCGACGATGTTCGCTTCAGTGGTCACCGCTCTGAACACCGACGGCTAGAAGCGACGGACTGTGTTCTCGCAGAGCCGCTTCCAGATCGTCGGCAACACTCTCGGGATCGCGGCCTTCGGTGCTCAGAACCACGTCGACTCCACTGAGCGTCGGCATCGAACCGGCCAGCAGTTGTGACGCCTCCACCAACTCGTCCAACCCGGCCCAGCCGGTCGGTTCACGCTCGATGATTCTGGTACGCAATGTATCCGGATCGGCCTCGAGGCGCGCCAGCAGGTGCCCCTCGGCGCCGGTCGCGGCCAGCAGGGCGCGCCCGTAGTCGTCGTCTTCGACGGTAGCCGTGAGGAACAGGAGTTCGTACCCCGCGTCCCGGTACGACGCGCACAACATCCCGACGTGTGCGATTGCCCGCTCGGTTCCCAGCGGCGGGTAGCACCGCTCGAGTTCGTCCACCTCGATCATCGCGTTGCTCACCCCGGCCTCGCCGAGTCGATCGTGAAGCGCGGTCAGCACGGAACTCTTCCCCGCGCCCGGCGGGCCTGTCAGCAGTAGTACGAACACGTCCTCCACTATTCCAGAGCCTTGTGCAGGCGCGGGGCGGCGAGAAGGCTGGAGAAGACAGATTGACGTGTACAACAGCCCTGATCGGAGCACAGCGATGACCACCACGATCACCGAAATCGCGCCGGACATCTACCGACTGTCGACCTTCGTGGACGAAGCGAACCTCACGATGAACCAGTTTCTCGTCGACGGCGAGGAACCCTTGCTCTTCCACACCGGGCAGCGAGCGTTGTTCACCTCGGCTTCCGACGCACTCTCCACGCTGATCGACATCGACCGTCTGAAATGGATCACGTTCGGTCACGTCGAGGCCGACGAATGCGGGTCCATGAACTCCTGGCTTGCGGCGGCCCCCGAAGCGCAAGTTGCACACGGTGCGATGGGGTGCGTCGTCCAGGTCAACGATCTGGCCGATCGGGCGCCACTTCCCTTGCAGGACGGCGACGTACTCGAAACCGGCAGCCGCCGAGTCCGGCACATCGACACCCCACACGTCCCACACGGTTGGGACGCGGGCCTGATGTTCGAGGAGACGACGTCGACGCTGTTCTGCGGAGATCTGTTCACCGCGTTCGGGCACCACCCCGCGACCACCGAGCACGAAATCGTCGGCCCCGCTTTGGAAGCCGAGGACTTGGGCCACGCCACCTGCCTCACCCCGGATCTCGAACCCACGATCCGTGCCCTGGCCGACCTCGAGCCGCGGATTCTGGCGACCATGCATGCACCGACGTACTACGGCGATTGCGTCACCACTCTTCACGACCTTGCCGACTCGTACGCAACACGTTTCGCAGCCGAAACCGAAAAATGGAAGTCAGACTAGAGCTTGCGCCTTCGACGTGATTCGCGCCGCCACGGACAGCGCAACGTGCTCGCGGAACGGTCTCGCCACCACCTGCACCCCGATCGGTAAACCGTTGCGGGAGAGTCCTACCGGAACCACGACCGACGGAAGGCCGAGCACACTGATCGCCCGGCAACTCGCGAGCGCATCCATCCATGTGAGTTTGCGACCGTCCACCTCGAAGCTCTCCACACCGAGCGGCGGAGCGAGCACCGACGCAACCGGCAGAATCAGTACGTCTCCCATCTCGCCGAGGAATTCGCTGATCAACACCGCGCGATCCGCCCACAGCGCTTCCACCTCGGCGGAACTCCGATCATGGCCTGCCGCAAGCATGGCGGTGATGTCCGCGTCGAAAGAGTGCGCTGAACCTGCGGCGAGAGAGTGGATGTCCGCGTGGGTCTCGACCGATCGCAACGCGCCGAAAAGCGCGTTGGCCCGCGGCAGAGCCAGACCGTCGTACTCGCTCGCGTCCAGGCTGATCGCCACCGTCCGAACCGCTGACCGGATTTCTTCGTCGACGGGAATCGTTCCCTCGCCGGTGGCCCAGCGGATGTCGAGGTCGTCGACGTCGACCGAATCAGGCTCGCTCCACGAGAAATGCGGCATCGACAGGACGCGCAACGCAAGCGCCGCATCACCGAGGTTGCGGGCCAATGGGCCGATGGTCTGGATCGTGCCGTGCATCGTCGCAGGGTTGGCGAGTACCCGTCCATCCGAAAGCACGCCTGGATACTGACCTTCCGGATCGACACGTCCGAGCGTCGGGCGAACCGAAGTGAGGCCGGTGCAGTGGGCGGGCCAACGCACCGAGCCACCAAAATCCGTACCGAGTCCGAGCACGCTCATTCCGGCAGCAACCGACGCGGACTCGCCGCCACTCGACCCGCCGGGGGACCGGACGACGCCGTCCGGTCGCACCGGACTGGCCGTGGTTCCGAACAGTTCGTTTCGAGTCAGGCCGCACGCGCCGAATTCCGGGGTGTTGGTCTTGCCGATCAGAATCGCACCGGCAGCCTTGAATGCCGCGACGGCCGGGGCGTCGACGGCCGGGACGTTGTCCGCCAGAGTGCGAGAACCGGCAGTGGTGCGCACGCCGGCAGTGGCGATCAGGTCCTTGACCGTGAACGGAACCCCGGCAAGGGGGCCGAGTGTCTCACCGAGAAGGCGTCGCTCGTCCAGGGCATCCGCGGCCGTGCGAGCCTCCTCGGCGCACACGGTGACCAGTGCGTTGAGTTCGACATTGCATTCGTCGACCCGTGCGAGATGTTCTTCGACGACGGTCCGCGCCGACACCTGACCCGACCGCACGGCCTCGGCGATGGATCGGGCATCACGGCCCACCCAGCTCTCACGACTCATCGCACGCCTCTCCTTGCCAGTACCCTCTGCCGAGCGTAAGGACAACGAGCAACCCGAGAAACGACCACAATGCACATACCGACGGCGCCGGCGATGTGAGGTTTTGCCACAACGTTGGCGGCCCCGGAGGGATCGGTCAGGTGCTGGTACCTACAAACCCTGCCTGATGAATGCAGCAAGCTTCTCGATCTGTTGCTCGTTTCGTTTGTAATGCCGCCACTGACCGATTCGTGTGGTGGTCACCAGATCCGCGGCCTGGAGTGCGGCCATGTACTGAGACGCCGTCGATTGCGACACCTTCGCCCTCGCTTGAATGTGCTTGAGGCACACTCCGACCTCCTCGGCAGGCTCGAGCTGAGGGGGAAAGCTCCCGGGGTCTTTCAACCACTGCAGGATTTGCACACGCATCGGGTTGGCCAGCGCCTTGAACGCCGTTTCCCACTCGGTTGTTGCGTCTTCCATGTTCGTGAGCATACCGCTAGATCGCGAAATGCCGATATGTGTGGTTCACTCACTATATCGCAACATCGCGATATACCAATGGGAGGCTGAAATGGTGCAGCACGACAAAGTGGCACTCGTGGTCGGAGCCCGAGGCGTGATCGGTGGGAACTTGATCGATCACCTCGAGTCGACCGGAGAATGGAAGATCATCGGACTCTCGCGGCGAGGCGGTACGGACACCGACCGGGTCGAACACATCGCAGTCGACCTGCTCGATCCTTACCGGACTGCAGCGGCACTGAGCGGACTGGGCGACGTCACTCACGTCTTCTACGCCGCCTATCAAGACCGCCCGACATGGGCCGAGCTGGTTCCGCCCAACTTGGCGATGCTGGTCAACACTCTCGACGCCATCGAGCCCGTTGCGGGCGGACTCGAGCACGTCAGCCTGATGCAGGGCTACAAGGTTTACGGGGCACACCTCGGACCGTTCAAAACTCCGGCCCGCGAGAGCGATCCACCGCACATGCCACCCGAGTTCAACGTCGACCAACAGCAGTTCCTCGAACGTCGGCAGCTCGGCAAGTCGTGGACATGGTCGGCGATCAGACCCTCGGTCGTCTCCGGATTCGCACTGGGTAACCCGATGAACCTCGCGATGGTCATCGCCGTCTACGCGACCATCTCGAAGAAACTGGGTGTCCCACTCCGATTCCCCGGCAAACCCGGCGCGTACACCAGCTTGATCGAGATGACCGACGCCGGACTCCTGGCCGAAGCGACGGTCTGGGCCGCGACCAACCCCGAGTGCGCAAATCAGGCGTTCAACATCAACAACGGCGACCTGTTCCGCTGGCAGGAGATGTGGCCGAAGATCGCAGCCTTCTTCGACATGGACGTCGCACCTCCGCTCCCGATGTCCCTCGATGTCGCAATGGCGGACAAGGAGTCGGTGTGGGATGAACTCGTCGAGGAACACCAACTTGCTCGGACCCCGTATTCCGATGTCTCGTCCTGGGGGTTCGGTGACTTCGTATTCGGATGGGACTACGACTTTTTCGCTGACGGATCGAAAGCTCGGCGGTTCGGATTTCACCGCCACGTCGACACCGAAGCGATGTTCCTCGACATCTTCGCCAATCTGCAGGCTCGGAAGATAATCCCCTGACTGAAACACGGTCACTCGGATCCTACGAACACTGTCACTGTCGGACCCCACGACTAACGTCGTAGGCGGGGTTTGAAAAGCAGGGGTTTCGGCGAGTCGTCGGTAGGGCCCCATGCGCCCCCGGACCAGAGGAGCGACGATGTCGGACAATACTTTCGATCTGGAAATCCTGAGTGCCTGGACTACTTTCGAGACTCATCTCGCTCGCTACATCTCCGTGATGGAGGACGACGACACCCTCGTGGTGGAGTCGCATTACGACAGCATGGACGAACTGGCCGACGCACCCGCGTGCATCCAGTTCTTCGCATGGAACCAGACCTCCGTGCGCTGTGAAGTTCCTTCCAACAGGTTTCTGCATCCACTGCGCATGCTCGAACCGGAAGACCATTCAACGCTGCTCGACATGGGGTTCAACGCTCCCGATCTGTGCGAGCACGAACCCGAGGGCAATGGGTCCATGTCCTTCTACATCGACGTCGACCGCGCTCGTCCCGAGGAGCTGGTGACAAAGGTGTTGCGCGTCTTCCGTGAAATGTGGAGCATTGCGCACCCGTCGTTCCTGCGTGCCAGCACCAGTGGGCGCAAGTCGACGCCGGCGTTCGCCACGACGCCGTCTCACGCTCCCTCGGGTTCGGGCGACATGCTGCGGATCCTGGTCGACGGGGCCGTCGAGCGCCTTCTCGGTCATCCGCCCAAGCGTGACGACGACGGCGACATCCCGCTGGTCCGCGGTGAGCAGGTCACCTATGTTCGTGTCCTCGAGGACGACGAGTACGTGGAGGTGTTCTCGCGGGTCGTGCATTCGGTGGAGAACCTCGAGAACGCTGCTGTAATTCTTGCTCAGCTCAATCGGCAATGGCCGACCATCAAGCTCATTCTCGTCGAGCAGAGTGTGCTGGGCGTGGTCCGCGTGGACGGCGCACCCTTCGTCGCCGAGCACCTGCTGCGGGCTCTGCGCTCGTTCGCCGAACTGGCCGAAGCATCCGACGAACTCGCCGAAGAACTGGGCGGGCAACCCATCCGCGCAACCGGAGACACCGCCTTCAACGACGGCATGGCCTCCGAGCACGAAGATCCCGGTGCCGAATACGAGTCGCACGAGTGCCACGAATTTCCGCCGGCTCTCATGGCGCTCCTCGAACTCGACGCAGACGGAACGGGCGAGCTCAGCGCCGAAGAGGTTGCCGTGATCTGTGAGCACGACCGCGACACCATTCTCGACTACCTGCGGATCAGCCAGGAGCAGGAGACTGCCTGGCACGAGGCGTTGACCGAGTCCATCCGCCGCAAGGACGACGACACCGACCTGTGTGCGGGCGAGAAGCGCGCGTGGACGCACGCGATCCGCAACCTCAGGCGCGGACTGCGCGTCGTCGTACTGCCCGCCAAGGATGCAGCGCCCACCCAACTCGGTCTCTTCGACGATCAGGCCTGAGAACCGGAAATCGAGCGCTGCTTGTCAGCCCGGTAGTGGGATGACGATGCCCGGCAGGATCTCGATCTGACGCGGCAACTGGGGGAGCGGCGGCACTTCGATCGGCGGTAGGCCGGGCACCTCGATGGGCGCCGGGGGAGCGACCGCGCCCGTCGTGGGCGTGCCCGTCCCGTCCCCCGAGGTCACACCGGAGTTCGCGGGAACGCCGGCCTGCCCGCCGATGGGGTCCGGCCACGGGAAGCTCTCCCAGTCGGATCCCTTCAGCGCGCCGTCCATCGTGCTCTTCCAGATGTCCGCAGGCACTCCGGAGCCGTAGATCAAACCACCGTAGGAGTTGGTGATGGCCTGAGCGTCGGAAGTTCCGATCCACACCGCGGTGGACAGCGACGGCGTGTAACCGACCATCCACGCATCCTTGTTCTGCCCCGTGTCACCCAACTGCGCGGTGCCGGTCTTGGCAGCAGACGGGCGTCCACCGGCAAGCGCGTGACCGTTCGAGTACGACGCGATCGGGAGCATTGCCTGCGTGACGTTGTCGGCAACGGCAGCATCGAGACGACGCTCACCGGGAGAGACCGGGCGATCGAGCAGGACTTCACCTTCGGCCGTCACGACCTTCTGGATGAAGTGCGGCTGCTGGTACACACCGGAATTGGCGAGCGTCGCGTAAGCGGACGCCATGTCGATAACGCGAGACTGATACTGGCCGAGCACGATTCCGTTCTCCGGCGGACCACCCTCCTGTGTGAGCGTCGGGTAGTCGAGTCCGGGAATGTGCTCGGGGATGCCGGCCAGGTGGGCGGCGTCGGCGATCTTCTGGGGACCGTTCTCCATCGAGAGCATCAACCGGTAGAAGCTGGTGTTCAGCGAACGCTTGAGTGCCTCGGCGATGGTGCATCGACCACAGGATTCGCCGCCGACGTTTCCGATGGTCACGCCGTTGATCGTGAGCGGTGAACTGTCGAACCGTGCGGACAGCGGAATGTCTTCCATCAATGCTGCGACCAGACCGAAGACCTTGAACGCGGAACCGGTCTGCAGCGGCGCCTGGGCGTAGTCGAAGCCGGCTCCGTCGTCACCGCCGTAATAGGCGTCGACGCCACCGGTCTTGGGGTCGATGGACACTACTGCGGTCCGCAGGTCTTCCGGCTCGCCCTCGAGATTCCGCCTGACGGCGTTCAGCGCAGCTTCCTGCGCAACCGGGTCGATGGTCGTCGTGATCTGCAGGCCAGCGGTGTTCAGCGTCTGATCGCTGATACCGGCCTCGGCCAGTTCCTTGAGTACCTGGGTCTTGATGTGGCCTTCGGGTCCTGGCGCCTGGTTCAGATCGGTCGGCCGATTGGCGGGGGCGACGGCCGGGAACTGCATCGCGTCGCGATCCGTCTTGGTCAGGCTGCCCAGTTCCACCATGCCGTTGAGAACGTAGTCCCAGCGCGCTTGCAGCGCGGACAGATTGGTCTCGGGGTCCAGGAACGACGGGCTCTGGATGACGGACGCGAGAACTGCGCCTTCCTCGACGCTCAGCTCACTGACCGGCTTGTCGAAGTACGCGTTCGACGCGGCGGCGATGCCGTACGCACCGCGACCGAAGTAGATGGTGTTGAGATACGCGGCAAGAATGTCGTCCTTGGACCATTCGCGCGCCATCTTGGCGGAGATGACGAGCTCACGCAGCTTCCTGTCGATACTGCGCTTGTCACCGACCAAGACGTTCTTCACGTATTGCTGAGTGATCGTCGAGCCACCGCCGGCGCTTTCCTTGCCCATCACGTTGTCGCGGGCAGCGCGAGCAAATCCGGAGATCGAGAACCCGGGGTTGGTGTAGAAGTTACGATCCTCCGCCGAGAGCACCGAATCGCGGACGTGAATCGGGATGGCCGACAACGCGACCTCGGTGCGGTTTCCCTCCGCCGGCACTACCTTGCCGAGCACGGTCGTGCCGTCGGCCATGTAGATGGTGGACACCTGATTGGTCTGCATGTCAGAGGGGCGCGGGACATCGGTCCGGCTGTACGCGACAGCAAAAACCGACGCGGGCACGATGACCATCAGGAGCACGAGCACGTAGATGGTCCGCCGGACGAACCGCCACTTCGAGCGCTGCTTTTTCGCGGGCTTGGCCGACTTGTTCGACCGGGGCGAATTAGCCGACTTGCCCGATCGAGCCGACGACTGATCGCCACCCGTCGCACTCGATCTGTTCGATGGACTCACTCAACACTCCCGGTCGTGGATCCGGACTTACCGGCACCATTCCACCAGGGTGATATCTCGATCAGATAACTCCCGGCAACTGCGATACCGAAATGTCACCCTACCGGGCTGGCTACTCGCGACGTTCTGCTCGGACCGCGTTCCGATATCCGCGGAACGCGAGCCCGAGAGCGACGACGCAACCGAGCAGCACCAAAGACGGCATCACGCCGGGGTCTCCCTTGACGATCGCGACCACAGCGCCGATCAACGCCATGAGGGCGAAGACCGAGATGAAGCCGGCAATCAGCTCCATACGCTGGGCGCGCGAAGCCCGCCTCATCGAAACCGTGCGCAAGCGCGCATCACGACTTGACGCCGCCTGCGGTCAGACCGGCGATGATGCGTCGCTGGAAGATGAGAACCATGATGACCAGCGGGACCATCACGAGGGTTCCGCCGGCCATGATCGAGGTGTACGGCGTGACGAATGGGTCCGTTCCGGAGAACTTGGCCATCGCCACGGTGACGGGTGCGGTCTCGTCACTCGAGAGTTGGAGCGAGAGCAGGTACTCGTTGACCGTTGCGATGAAGGCGAGGATCGCGGTGGTGAACAGTGCCGGCGCGGCGAGCGGCAGCATGATCAGGCGGAAAGCCTGGCCACGGGTGGCGCCGTCGATACGCGCCGCCTCCTCGAGCTCCCACGGAAGCTCGGAGAAGAACGACGTCAGCGTGTAGACCGTCAGCGGCAGCACGAACGAGATGTTCGGGATGATCAGCGCTTTGTAGCTGCCGATCCAGCCGATGTCGGTGAACAACTGGAACAACGGAGTCACGAGGGCGACAACCGGAAACATGGACGCGCCGAGGATGATTCCGGTGACGAAGTATTTGCCACGGAAATCGAAACGCGAGAGCGCGTACGCCGTGAACACGCCGATGACCAAGGCGATCAGCGTGGTCGCGCCCGCGATGATGAGGCTGTTCATCAGTGCACGAGTGAAGTTCACCTTCGCGTCGGGATCGAGCGCCGCGGTGAAGTTGGACAGCGTGAGATTGGTGGGCCACAGCGACGTCGAGAACGTGTCCGCCGGGTCGCGCAGCGCCGTCACGATCATCCAGTAGCAGGGAGCGAGTCCCCACACGATGATCAGTACGACGCCGATGTAGGTGCCGATCTTGCCGCGTAGTGCCTTGTTCATACCGGCTCCCCCTTCCGCTGCTTTTCCTGCGTGCTGACCGCATTGGCTCCGAGGAATCGGACCAGGATGAAGGCCACAGCGAAGATGATGAGGAACGTGATGGTGGACAGTGCCGACGCCGAATTGGCGCCGACGCGCATCTGATCGACCACCAGAACCGAGATGGTGGAGGTGGCGGGATTGGATCCCATCATGATCGCGGGCAGGTCGTACATGCGCAGCGCGTCCATCGTGCGGAAGAGCACCGCCACCATGAGTGCGGGCTTGACCAGCGGAAGCGTGATCATGCGGAACCGCTGCCACGCCGTCGCACCGTCGACCTTGGCGGCCTCGTAGACGTCGGCGGGAATCATCTGAAGACCCGCGAGGATCAGCAACGCCATGAACGGCGCGGTCTTCCAGACGTCGGCGACGACGATCGCGAATCGCGCCGGCCAGGGGTCCGCCGTCCACAGGATGTTGGTGCCGAGGATCTTGTTGGCAATGCCGTCGTTGGCGAAGATGAAGAACCAGAGCTTCGCGGTGACGGCGGTGGGGATGGCCCAGGGAATCAGCACGGAAGCGCGGAGCAAACCGCGTCCGCGGAACGTCTTGGCCATGATCAACGCCATCGACAGACCAATCACCGTCTCGAGCAGGACGGTGACGACGGTGAAGCCGAACGTATTTCCGATCGACTGCCAGAACTGCGATCCGAGTGTGCCGGGCGGGCAGGGAATCGAGCCGTTGGCGGTGTTGCAGGACTGGGTGATCCAGTTCTTGTAGTTGTCGAACCACGTGAACTGACCGGTGACGAACATGCCGGTCTCGGGATCGAGCTTCTTGCCGTCGCTGTGCATCGACATCCAGATCGCTCGTCCGAGCGGATACAGAATGATGACGGCGAGAACGATCAGCGACGGTGCGACGAACGCCCACACCGGAACTCGTCGACGCTTCTTCGGCTTGTCGGCCGACGCAGGCGGGGGCGAGGTCGGCGGGGGTGGAGCAGCTGCAAGGTCAGGCAGAACCTTGGTCAGGGATGTCCCTGCTGCCTCGGATGCCGACGGCTCTTCTAGCGGTTCCGGTGCACGGTGTCTCCCACCAACGCCCGAACGGTCGGGACCGGTTGAACCGGCCCCGACCGTGGGGTTGGTAGGCACAGCCGCGGAAGGATCCTGCGGTTCTGCCATTGCTTATTGCTCCTGGTAGATCAGTTACCGGCGGTTTCGATGCCGGCCTTGGTGTCCGCCAAGGCTTGCTCGACGGTCTTCTCGCCGCGAATAGCAGCGTAGGTGTTGTCGGAGATCGACTTCGACACCTGCGTGTAGTACGGCGTGACGGGGCGCGGCTGAGCGGTGGCGAGTGCTTCCTTCAGGGTCGCGAAGTACGGGAACTGAGCGAGCACTGCCGGATCGTCGTAGACAGCCGAGAGGACGGGTGCGCCGCCGACCTCGGTGAAGTACGTCTGCGACTTCTTGGTCTGCATGAACTCGAGGAAGTCACGAGCCGTGGCGGGTGCGTCCGAGTACGCGCTGATGCCGACGTTGTAGCCGCCGACGGTCGAAGCGCCCGGTCCGTCGACACCCGGAAGAACGGTGTAGCCGTACTTGCCGGCAACCGAGGTCTTCTCACCGTCGACCGAGAAGCCGGACCACGTGCGCATGAAGAGTGCCTTGCCGTCGCCGAACGCGGTCTGCGACTCGCCCTCGGAGTAGGTCAGCGCTTCCTGCGGGATCGTGTTGTCGGCGAAGTTGTCGACGATCGACTGAACGCCTGCCTTCGTCTTGTCGTCGATGGCCGGGGTGAGTCCGTCCGGGCCGACCCACGGGCCGTCGAAGGCGTTGGTGATCTCGGTGGTGTTGACCGTCAGGCCCTCGTAGTTCTTGAACTGACCGATGTAGCAGGAGATGCCGGCTTCGACAGCCTTCGGGCAGTTTTCCTTGAGCTCGGCCCACGTGGTGGGGGCCTTCTCGACGAGGTCCTTGCGGTAGTACAGGAACGCTGCGTTGGTGTTCTTCGGCGCTGCGTAGAGCTTGCCGTTGTAGGTGCCCGAAGCGACGGTCGACGGCAGGAGGCCGGACTCGTCGATCGCGAGGTCACCCTCGAGCGGCAGCAGCCAACCGTTTGCGGCGAACTGAGCGGTGTTGACGACGTCGACGCCGATGAGGTCGTACTCGTCGCTCTTGGCCTGCATGCGCTGGGTGATGTCGTCGACCTGCGCGTTGGCTTCCTTCGCCAGCGGCTTGAGCGTGACCTTCTCGTCCGGATGCTCGGCATTCCAGTCGGAGATGATGTTTTCGAGCGCCTCGTTCAGGGCATCCTGCCCCTCGACGATCGTGATGGGTCCGCGGCCTTCGCTCGAGGACGATCCCCCGGATGCGGCCGTGGTGCTGGTTCCGCTGTCCTTGTCCGAATCGGACGAACAGCCTGCCAGTACCAGCATGGACGCTGCCGTGGCTGCAATTGCAGCGCGGCGCATCGCCTTCGAGTTCAGAACCATGGATTCGCTCCCCGTATGTGTATGACAAATAGACGGTCACCGAGAGCCTGCTCACGGCATGCGCCATGAGTGCCGGCTCCCGGCATCGGCCCCTACTGTGGCACGAGACACCCGTACTTGTGGGTATTACGCCGAACCTGAATCGGTCATGTGTCGTTTGACAGGTCGACCTAACCCAGGCGACGCCCGTCGGTGGTGGCAAAAATGTGCACCTTCTCGGGGTCGACGCGCAGGTTGACGCGCTCGCCCTTCTGCGGCGGATTGCGCCAGTCACCACGCGAGACGATCTGCTGCAGCCGTCCGCCGATCGTGGTCCGGCCGTAGACGTAGGCGTCCGAGCCGAGTTCCTCGACGACGTCGACCTCCATCGGCAGGCCTTCGGCGGCGATCTCGAGGTGCTCGGGGCGAATACCCAGAACAACCTCGGTTTCGACGACGCCGTTCATCGTCTCGCGCGGAACCGGAACGATCCCGTCACCGAATGCGACGCCGCCGTCGACGACGGGGAGGGTGAAGAGGTTCATCGCGGGTGAACCCATGAAGCCGGCGACGAAGACGTTCTTCGGCTTGTTGTACAGCTCGCGCGGCGAGGCGCACTGCTGCAGGATTCCCTTTTCGAGGACGGCGACGCGGTCACCCATCGTCATGGCCTCGACCTGGTCGTGGGTCACGTAAACCATCGTCGTCGCGAGGCGTCGTTGCAGCTGAGCGATCTGCGTACGTGTCTGCACACGGAGTTTCGCGTCGAGGTTCGAGAGCGGCTCGTCCATCAGGAAGACCTGCGGCTGGCGGACGATGGCGCGGCCCATCGCCACTCGCTGACGCTGGCCACCGGACAGCGCTTTGGGCTTGCGATCGAGGTACGGCTCGAGATCGAGCATCTTCGCGACCTCTTCGACGCGGGCGCGGATCTCCGTCTTGTTGGTTCCGGCGAGCTTGAGCGCAAAACCCATGTTCTCGGCCACCGACATGTGCGGGTACAGCGCGTAGTTCTGGAAGACCATCGCGATGTCGCGCTCTTTCGGCTCCTGACCGGTGACGTCGCGGTCGCCGATGAGGATGCGTCCACTGTGGACGTCTTCGAGCCCGGCGAGCATGCGCAGGGTGGTCGACTTTCCGCAGCCGGAGGGTCCGACGAGGACGAGGAACTCGCCGTCCTCGATCTCGAGGTCGAGCTTGTCCACTGCCGGAGTGTTCGATCCGGGGAAAAGGCAGGTGGTGCTCTCGAAAGTCACTGAAGCCATGACGGGGTTGATCCCTTCTACCGGCAGGAACGTGCCGGACGATCCAAGTTGAGGGTGAGCGTGTGCGCTAGCAGCATAAACGTCCGTGTCGGCGCGCGAGCGTAGTCTTTCACGGTGAGTTCGGAGAAGATGCTGACCCGCATCGGTGCGCTGCTTCGCCAAGCGGAGTCCACCGACAATCCACACGAAGGTGAAGCCTTCATGGCTGCCGCTCAGCGGTTGGCCACCAGTTCCGCGATCGACCTGGCGGTCGCGCGTGCGCACACCGCGTCTTCGGAAAAGCGTGCGACGCCCACTCAACGGCTCATCACCATCGGCGAACCGGGCAAGCGCGGACTGCGAACGTACGCCCAGTTGTTCATCGCCATCGCCGCTGCCAACGACGTGCAATGCGACATCGCGCAGACGTCGGCCGTCATCTACGCCTACGGCTTCGCCGGCGACATCGACGTGTGCGAGGCCCTGTATTCGAGCCTGCTCTTCCAGATGGTGCGTGACTCCGACGCGTACGTGCGTTCCGGGGCGTACCGCGGCGAAACGTCCGTGCGGACCGTCGTCGAAACTCGTGGACGACGACGCGTCAGCACGCAGGTCCGCAAGCCGGTGGCCGGAGTGACGGCGCGCCTGAACTTCCAGATGGCGTACGCGTCCCGCATCGGCGCTCGGTTGGCCGAGACGAAGCAGGAGACGGAGAAGACCGCGATCGCAGAATCTGCCACGTCGTCTTCCGAAACCGCACTCGTGCTGCGTAACAAGGAAATCGAGCTGAAGGACTACTACTCGTCCAACTCCAAAGCGCGTGGGACGTGGCGGGGCGGCGGCCGCGCAAGCGCCGGGCATTCCTCACATGCTCGACGAGCGGGTGATCGGGCGGCGCGCTCCGCACGTCTGGGGAACCTTCCGGAGATCGGCGGGGTGCGCGGGCAGCTCGACTCGTGAGGGATACGCAGCGGAGCGCCGTCTACGAGGCAGAGACGTTGGTGCGCACCATGTTCGATCGCGCCGACCAGCGCGGACTTCGGAGCGTCGAGGTCATGGGTTCCACCATCACCTTGCCGGTCGAGCGCAAATTCGGTTCCGTGGAGTCGGTCCAGGCGTACTGCGATCAGCTACTCGGGCTGAATTGGGTACGGGAGACCTGGACTCGCGCAACCATTCCGGTGTCCGTGCGCTCCCGCGGCGGCAATGCCGCCGCTCACTACTCGAACGACGTCATCGCCGTCCCGGACGACCGTGACGGCCGGTGGGCGCTACGCGAATTCGTTGTCTTGCACGAACTTGCGCACCACCTCGGCGACCCCGCCTCCGACGAGGCTTCCCACGGGCCCGAGTTCGTCGACCGCTACACGAGCCTTGTCGGCGAGATCATCGGGCCCGAGGCGGCCTTCGTTCTTCGAGCGATGTTCCTTGCCGGTGGTGTTCGAACGGACTAGATGTCAGCCCTCGGTGAACCGGGTGGTGTCCGTACCGGTCGGCTGGAATACTCGGCCTATGGATGCGCCGCGCAGACTGGTCCTGGTCAAGGGTGAGTCGGAACTCCCCGATCCGGCTGTTGCCGTGCGCAAACCCCCACTGATTCGTGAAGCCTACGGACGAGTGCTGCGGGAGGTTCGACGCGATCAGGACCGAACTCTCGACGACGTAGCCGCAAAGGTCGGGATGTCGAAGCAATACCTCTCCGAGATCGAACGGGGCAAGAAGGAACCGTCGTCGGAAATTCTGCGCGCAATCTGCGAAGCGCTCGGGATGCCGCTCGAGCATCTACTGTTCCGAGCGGGCAACCGGATCGTTGCACTCAACTCCCTCACCTTCGGGCACTCTCCCGCACCGATCTCGGGTCCCGTCCTGATGGCGGCCTAGTCAGTTCCCTTCGATGAGGGTGTCGGCCAGTCCGTAGGAGATAGCGTCGTCGGCGGTGAAGATCCTGTCGCGATCGGTGTCCTTACGCAATCGCTCGACGCTCTGACCGGTGTGCTTACTCAGAATCGCCTCGGTCTGCTCCCGGATTCGCAGGATCTCGGCTGCTTGAAGCGCGAGGTCCGAGATGGTGCCGCTACCTTGCGTCGACGGTTGGTGCAGCAGCACCCGCGAATGGGCAAGAACATGCCGATGGCCTGGAGTGCCGGCGGCCAGAAGCACTGCAGCAGCCGAAGCCGCTTGACCCATGCAGTACGTGGAAATCGTCGGTTTCAAGAACTGCATGGTGTCGTAGATCGCGAGCATCGCCGTGGTGGAACCGCCGGGAGAGTTGATGTACAAACCGATTTCACGATCCGGGTTGTCGGCTTGCAGATGCAGCATCTGAGCCATCACGACGTTGGCGACGCCGTCGTCGATCTCTGTGCCGAGAAAGACGATGCGTTCGTTGAGCAGCCTGCTGAAGATGTCGAAAGATCGCTCACCCGTTGGTGTTCGCTCGATGACGCTGGGAATCGTGTACTGGGACATGACGTCACAATCCGATCTTGGGGAAGGTGGCTTGCGGTGCGATCTCGGCGAAGGACGTCACGACGCGGTCGACGATTCCGTACTTGCGCGCCTGCTCGGCGGTGAACCAGCGATCCCGATCGCTGTCGGTCTCGATCTCTTCGACGGTCCGGCCCGTTTCGGCGGCGAGGATTTCCTGCGATTGACGCTTCATCAGCTCGAGACTCTCGGCCTGGATCGCAATGTCCACCGCAGTGCCACCGATACCCGCCGAAGGTTGGTGCATCATGATGCGGCTGTGCGCCAGGCTGATTCGCTTGCCGTGGGTGCCGGAGCAGAGAAGCACCTGGCCCATGCTGGCCGCGAAGCCCATCGCGACCGTCACGACGTCGTTGGGGATGAGCTTCATCGTGTCGTAGATGGCCAGACCGGCAAACACCGACCCGCCAGGTGAATTGATGTAGAGCACGACGTCGCGCTTGGGGTCGGTGGTGGCGAGGAGCACCAGTTCCGAACACACACGTTCGGCCATGGCGTCGTTGACCTCGCCGGTGAGAAGAATGGTTCGCTGTCGGAAGAGCCTGTCTGTCAACAGGTCACGGTAGCCGGTATCGGTGGGCGCTTCAGTAGTCATGAATCCATTCCTACCGGCGCGGCAGTGCCGCGGCCCCGCCTGTCTGCTGTGGGCAGACCGTGCGCACGCGACCAGATTCGGACCAGCCTGAACCAAACCCCTGAACTGGGCTTTCCTGCCGGAACAACGGCACCGACGATTGCCCGACACCATCCGTGGGGGTTATATGGGGTTATGCACATCAGTGCAGGTCAAGCGGTCGAGATCAGGTAGAAGAGGAAGAATCGATGCCGAAGGTCAACATCTATCTCCCGGATGACCTCGCTGCTGCTGTACGCGCACGCGGACTGCCTGTCTCGGCAATCTGCCAGATGGCACTCCGCGGAACACTCGATCGCGAAATTCCTGATTCTGCCGTGCGTATCACCGAGCATATCGACACCGATCTACCCTTCAGCCCACATCTTGCGTCGGTAATTTCTCTGGCACCCGCGGCAGCTGCTGGAAAAGGCTCACGAACAGTCGATTCCGAACACTTGTTGCAGGCGCTGCTAGACGAGGAAGAGAACCTGATATTGCGAGGCCTCGACCACCTCGGCCTGACACGGACGTCGATCCAGAAGACTCTCGACCTTGTGGTGCCCGACGGTACCCCACTCGACGACAACGACGTGACGTTCGGCCCCGAGGCGAGAGCCATCCTCGAAGCGGCTGTGACCGACGCGCAACTCGTCGGCAATTCCATCGTCAACGGAGCAAATCTTGTGTGGGCGTTGGCCAACGCGACAACGGGATACGCGGCGGAAGTCTTGGATCAGCTCGGTTTCTTCCAAGTAACCACCCATCAAGCCTTGGGGTTGATCGAGGTCGGCGTTGCACACGCCAATCGGTACGCACCGGCCGGGCAAGCCGGAATCCTCACGGAATTGGCAAAGATCACCGACCGACTCGAACGCCTCGAGGCCTCCCTCTCACCGTCGTGTAGCTAGAGCGAACATCTCGTACTTCTCTCTCCCAACGCATTCCAGATCGGAGGTGCGCTGTCATGGCGCGCTCACTCCCACGTTTTCGCGGGCACGTGGTCACTGACGACGTCGAAAACCTTCTCGTGTCGACTGACGTCCTCGTCGTCGGCGGGGGTCCGGCCGCTACGTGGGCGGCCGTCGCCGCCGCCGAATCCGGCGCGGCCGTCACGTTGGTGGACAAAGGCTATGTCGGTGCCAGCGGAGTCGCCGCCACTGCAGGAGTCGGCCATTGGCTCGTGCCGCCGGTGGCCGAGCGCCGCGACGAGGAGATTTCGAAGCGTGAACGCTCAGGTGGATACATCACCGATCGCATCTGGACTGAAGCGGTACTCGACGAGGCCTGGGCGCGAACCGCTCTCATTCCCGAATGGGGTTACAAACCCAGTACGAAGCCGCGCGGTTCCGGAACACTTTTCGGCGCCCGCCCCGGTGAGCGATCGTTCTCCGGTGCAGCTCCGGACTACCTTCGATTCCTTCGGGGGAAGGTGAAGAAGTCCGGTGTACTCGTACTCGATCACAGTCCGGCACTGGAACTTCTCGTAGATGCCGGTGGGACGGTGTCCGGTGCAACGGGTTACCAGCGCCAAGTGAAACGGCCGTGGCGTGTCGATGCCGGTGCGGTGATCCTGGCAACCGGCGGAACGACGTGGAAGAGCCATTCCCTCGGCGGAGACGTCAATACCGGAGACGGGCATCTGATGGCCGCGGAGGTGGGCGCGCACCTCTCGAGCATGGAGTTCTCCAATTTCTACGGAATGGTGCCGTTCGGAACCAGCATGGACAAGAATGGATTCTTCGTCACTGCCTCGTACTGGGATCATCTCGGTGAACCGATTCACTATCACGATTTACATCAAAGCCGCGCAGAGCTTCTCGGCGCATCGCTGAGGGGCACGATCACCGCACAGTTCACACAGTTCGGCGAGGAAGTGCAACCGGCATTGCGAGCCGCCATGCCCAATTTCTTCATGGTCACGGACAAGTTGGGGGTCGATCCGTTCAACGAACGCTTCCCGATGGACTGGGTTCAAGAAGGAACGGTCCGAGGCACCGGTGGGATACATATCCTCGACCATGACGCGTCCACCGGAGTTTCCGGACTCTACGCCGCTGGAGACATCGCCGCACGGGATCGCATCGTCGGCGCAGCCACCGGAGCGGGTGGCCCCAACCTGTCGTGGGCCATTGCGACCGGCACCTGGGCGGGACGAGCAGCCGCGTCCTTCTCCGATAGCCGAAGAGCGACAGACCTATCCGACACTCGATCGTCAGGAACGCTCGGTGTGAGAGATCGAGGTTTCGACGACGTACGCGGCTCTGTTCGCGCCATTCAGTCCGAGATGCTCCCGATCGACAAGTCCGTGTTCCGAAGCAACGACGGGTTGATCGATTCGGCTACTCGACTTGATCGTCTCTGGGAGAGCGCATCTCGCGACCTCGACCACACAACCGCCGGAACAGAGGCTATCGCGCAACGCGAAGCGGCTGGGATGCTCGCGATGAGCCGCTGGGCGGTTCGTTCGGCCTTGGTACGGACCGAAACTCGCGGCATGCATACTCGCATCGACTTTCCCGCCACCGACGTGGACCAAACCCATCGCTTGCTCAGTGGCGGCTTGAACGACATCTGGGTTGCCCCCGATACCGAGTTGCCCCGCGTCGGCAGTGCATTGGCTCAGCAGGGAAGTGCATCATGATCGAGTTGATCAGCATCGACCGGTGCACGACGTGTGACATCTGCGTCCGCATCTGTCCGATGAACGTCTTCGAAGCCGTAGCAGATTCACCACCCGCGATCGCGCGGCATTCGGACTGTCAGACATGTTTCCAGTGTGAGGCGTACTGCCCCGCCGACGCCATCTTCGTCTCACCGTCGCGTACTCCTGAGCCTCAGGACTCCGAACTACGCGACGAGGAGCATCTGATCGGGCAGAACCTGCTCGGGATGTACCGCGAACGGGTCGGATGGCGCAAATCGTCCCCTCGTCCGACCCAATCCACAGCCGACTATCACCAGCTCGCCCAGAACGCCAGGAGAACACCATGAAAACCCGATCTCGCGCCAAAGGCTTGACAGCCCTACTCACAATTGCGCTTTTCGCGACGACAGCGGCATGCTCGTCCACCTCCGCGGCTTCCGACAGCAGTTCGAAAGACCTTGTCCCACTGACGGTCGGGGCGCCCTGGAACGGGGCTGCAGGCAAGAGTCCTACCGACACCACCTCGTTCGGGTACGCCGTGCACGAAGGCCTGGCGCAACCCATCCTCGAGAAGTACGGCTTCGAGTACAAAGCCTTCGTGGGCTTCAACAACGGCCCTCCGGTGGTGCAGGCGCTGCAGACCGGTGACGTGCAGGTGGGATTGATCGGGGATACCCCCGCGGTTCAGGCCAAGGCCAGCGGAATCGACGTGCCGGCCCTCGTGATCGACAAACCGTCGTCGGATATCTGGTTCCTCGGCCGTGAGGGCGGAGTATCCAAGATCGAAGACTTGGCAGGCAAGAAGGTAGGACTGCAGTTCGGGTCGAACTTCGACAAGTACGGCCGGGCGGTCCTCGAACGAGCCGGTGTCGCGGACAAGGTGGAGTTGGTCAATCTGCTCTTTGCCGATGCACTCCCCGCTCTGCAACGTGGTGACATCGACGCCGTGCCCCTTCCGGCCACGACAGCCGGCATCTGGAGGAAACAAATCGACTTTCCTGTCCTGTCCAAGGCCAGCGTCGACGATCCGGATCTCCTCGCGACCAGCGTGGCGCTGACGTCGCGGGATACGCTGAACTCGAATCCCGATCTGGGCAAGGCTGTTTGGGAAGTCATTCAAGCAGGCGACAAGGCGATCGATGCCGATCACGACGCCTACGCACAGTTCGTTTTCGACGCAACGGGATCACCGGTGGACGTTGTCAAGGAAGCAACGCTTTGGAACTTTCAGAGTGAGCCTGTCGACCCTGACGGATTGAACACCGTCCGTTCGACTCTCGACTTCTTGGTCAAGTCCGGAAAGGCCCCCAACGCATTCGACGTCACGACCTGGGCTGTCTCGTGAGCGTCGAGGCACCCCAGTTACCTGCAGCGGCAGCGGCAGTCTCGGATGCAGACAGAATCGCGCCTCGCACTGCCAAGCGTCGACGAAGCCGGCTCTCCGATACTGCGCTTCGCGCGAGTGTTCCGGTCGCATTAGTCACCGTGTGGGCACTCGGATCAGCGACGGGCCGAATCGACGAAAAGGTCTTCCCGTCTCCCTGGTCCGTGTGGTCGGCGTTTGTCGAACTCGTGACGACTGGTGTTCTGTGGGAGAACCTTTCGGTCTCACTTGCGCGGGTAGCCATCGGGTTTACCATCGGCGGTGCCCTCGGACTCTCGCTCGGTATTGCGTCAGGATTGTTCGCTCTCGCCGACAAGCTTGTGGACCCCACGCTCCAGATGCTCCGCACGATCCCGTTTCTTGCGATCACACCGCTGTTGATTCTGTGGTTCGGTATAGACGAGCGTCCCAAAATCATCATCATCGCGGCCGCAGCACTGTTTCCGCTGTACATCAACACTCACAGTGGAGTCCGCAATGTAGACCGCAAGGTCATCGAGGCCGGACGTGTGTTCGGACTACGGGGTCTCGGACTGATTCGTCAGGTGATTCTGCCGGAAATGATTCCTTCGGTGCTCGTCGGATTGAGGGTCTCGTTGTCGGTGTCACTTCTCGCACTCATCGTCGCCGAATTAAGTAATGCACCAAAGGGTCTGGGATTTCTCATGACTTCTGCGCAGCAATACTTCCAGACCGACGTCCTCGTGGTCGTCGTCATCATCTACGCAATCTGGGGGTTGTCGGTCGACCTCCTCGTTCGGGGTATCGAGCGAATCCTGATGCCCTACAAGCAGTGGGGGAAGAGCGCATGACCGTCCAACATACGGATTCGGGTGTCCATGCTGTCGACGTCGTGAAGACCTTCGGCGATCGGACAATTCTGGACGGTTTCTCACTCGACGTGAGACCGGGGGAGTTCGTGGCACTTCTCGGAGCCAGTGGTAGCGGCAAGACGACCTTTCTGCGGATCCTTGCAGGACTCGAGGATTTCGATGCCGGTGAGGTCCGTGCACCGGAAGCCCGGACCGTCGTCTTCCAAGAGCCTCGTTTGATTGCGTCGAAGCGAGTCCAGGACAACGTCATCCTCGGACAACGCTCCACCCGGAAGAACCGCGAAGCGGCCGCGGCCGCGCTGGCAGAAGTGTCGCTCGCCGGGCGTGAACGTGCTTGGCCCACGACCCTGTCCGGTGGTGAAGCCCAGCGCGTGGCCCTGGCACGAGCACTGGTACGTAACCCGCGGCTTCTTCTGCTGGACGAACCTTTTGCTGCACTCGATGCGCTTACGCGTCTCCGCATGCAGGCATTGGTTGCGGAGCTGTGCCGCAAACATCGCCCCGCGGTCCTTCTGGTGACTCACGACATCGACGAGGCAATCCTGTTGGCCGATCGTATTGCGGTGCTGCGAGACGGCCGGGTCAGCATTCTCGAGACCGTGTCGTTCGTGAAGCCGCGCAGTCCCTCACAGCCGGGATACGCCGCGCTGCGCACTCGACTCCTCGAAGAGTTGGGAGTACACGAAGCTGTCGGCGCGTGATCGTTTCGCCGACCCTGCGGCGGTAGCGGTACCGCGCACACCCGGCCATGATGGGAGAAGACAACCATTCCTCTCGTCAGGAGCGTGGCATGACTCGTCCGGTACGCATCGGTGTTCAACTCCAACCCCAGCACGCACCCGATTACGGGTTGATACGCGACGCCGTCTTGCGGTCCGAGGACGCCGGGGTGGACATCGTCTTCAACTGGGACCACTTCTACCCGTTGACCGGCGATCCCGACGGCGCACACTTCGAATGCTGGACCATGCTCGGCGCCTGGGCCGAGCAGACCGAACGCGTCGAGATCGGCGCCCTGGTCACCGGTGGTGGCTACCGCAATCCGGATCTGCTGGCCGACATGGCGCGAACCGTCGACCACATCAGCGGTGGGCGCCTGATCCTCGGTATCGGTGCCGGCTGGTTCGAGAAGGACTACGACCAGTTCGGATACGACTTCGGCACTCCCGGTTCACGGCTGAAACTGCTGGGCGAATACCTCCCCCGCATCACGGGCCGCCTGGCGAAGGGCAACCCGCCGCCGACGCGCAACATCCCGGTCCTCATCGGGGGTGGTGGCGAGAAGAAGACCCTGCGCCTGGTCGCCGAGTACGCCGACGTCTGGCACAGCTTCGGTGACCGCGAGACACACCTGCGCAAGTCAGGCATCCTCTCCGACCATTGCGCCGACGTGGGCCGGAACCCGCTGGAAGTAGAGCACTCGGTTCCGTGGCCTGGGCTCGAGAATGCTGCTGACCTGGTCGCCGACGGCGTCTCGCTCTTCACCGTCGGCGTCAGCGGACCGGACTACGACCTCACGACGCTTGCCGAGGCCATCGGTTGGCGCGACGACAACACGCCGCCTGCGTTGAGCGGGCTGGCCTGAGCGGTACCAAGGACTGCGTCATTGTCGGCGCCGAGAACGGGCGGCGCCGACGTCAGACGTGGCCTCTGGCCGGAGAAGTTGACCGGAAAGGCCACTTGCTTCAACGGTCCGAGCGTCGGATGGGCGACGGTTCCGACCATGCCGAGCGCGGCAGTGTGGGGATCGGAGTAGATCTCGTCGAGATGCCGGATCGGTGAGACCGGTACGGCGCGTTGGGCGAGAAGAGCGCACCAGTGTTCGACGGTTTCCGATGTGAAGGCGCTGGTGAGTTCTCGTTCCAGACTCTCGCGGTTCTCCACCCTGTCGCGGTTGTGGGCAAAACGCGGATCGGTGACCAGTTCACTCCTTCCGATGGCCTCGCACAGCGACGCCCACATCGCGTCGTTGCCGACAGCGATGACGAAGTACCCGTCGCTGGCAGGAAATGCTTGATACGGAGCAAGATTCGGATGACCGGAGCCCAACGCAGTTGGGCGCTCACCGGTGGCGAAGTAACTGGTCGCCCAGTTGACGTGCATCGCGAGTTGGCACTCGTACAGCGACGTGGTCACGTACTGTCCGCGTCCGGTCCGGCCTCGCTCGACCAATGCGGCCAGGACACCGACCAGTCCGAAAAGTGCTGCGCCCAAGTCTCCCAACGCAAATCCGGATTTCATCGGAGCGCCGCCGGGTTCACCGGTGAGCGACATGAGCCCGCCCGCGGCCTGCGCGATCATGTCGTACCCCGGTTCGTCGCGCAGCGGTCCTTCTTCACCGAAGGCAGAGATGTGCAGGGTGATCAGATGCGGGTATCGCTCGGACAGTGCCTGGTAGTCGAAGATCTTCTGTAATCCGCTGCCCGGCTTGAAGTTCTCCACGACTACATCGGTCTCTTCGAGCATGCGGTGGATGATCTCCTGCCCTTCGGTGGACTTGAGGTCGATCGTGACCGACTTCTTACCGCGGTTGATCGCGAGGTAGTAGGCGGCATCTACCCCGACGAAGGGAGGCCCCCACGAACGCGTGGGGTCGCCGCCTTCAGGGTGTTCGATCTTGGTGACGTCGGCTCCAAGATCGGCAAGCGACATGGTTGCGTACGGCCCGGCAAGGATCTTCGACAGATCGAGCACGCGGACACCGGCCAAGGGTTTGGGTCCTGTTGGAGAATTCACCGATGACCTCCTGCTACGGAGAGGAACTCGGCTATGACGTCACGTGCATCATCCAGCTCGACGTCACCGCCGTCGGTGATCACGTCGAGATTGCCGAGTGCAGCCGACGGCACCTTCCCCACAAGACCGGCCAGGTAGGAATTCGCCACCAGCAGTGACCGGTACCCGCGACCTTCTCGGATGCCGTGATCCGCAAGGTCGAAGAGCAGGGTCGCCATGACGGTACGAGCCAACTCGTCGGAGTACCTTGCACTCGCAGCCTGCGCGGCATCGTCAGATCCGGAGATCAGACGATCTCCTTCATCGACCAGTTCCTCCCAACGCCGCAACAGAACTCCGGACCCGGCTTCGCAGTCCGGTCCGACGGTGGACAGGATGTCGGTCATCGCTCCCGCGACCGTGCGGTGCGAGTTGAACTTGCGTAGGCACCGAAGTACGTCCAGCGCAATGACATTGCTCGAGCCCTCCCAGATCGAGCCCAAGTGGGCATCCCGCACGAGTCGCGCGTTGACCCATTCCTCGATGTACCCGTTTCCTCCTCGGACCTCCATTGCCTCGCCGGTGACCACCCGCGCGCGTTTGCAGACAAAGTGTTTGGCGATCGGCGTCAGTACCCTGATCAGCGCGCGCGCCTGTTCGTCCCCTACGTCTGCAGCCTGAAGACACTGTGCGCTGTAGGCGACGAGAGCCAGCGAAGCCTCGGCATCGAGCGCAAGGGGGAGAAGTGTCGCACGCATCAGCGGCTGGTCGAAGAGCCTCTTACCGAACACGACTCGACTCTTCGAATGTTCGACGGCTTCACGGACTGCTCGGCGCATGAGAGCGCTCGAACGCATCGCATTGGAGAGGCGAGACGTGTTGACCATCTCAGCCATCTGGCGGAACCCTCGATCGAGTTCACCGACCTGGAGTGCGTGCGCGCGGTTCAGCGTCACCTCGCCGCTCGGCATGGAACGCGTACCCAGCTTGTCCTTGAGACGATCGATCGTGAGGTTGTTGCGCTCGCCGGATCCCAAGGTCTTGGGCACCATGAACATTCCAACTCCACGCGTCGAACCATCCTGTCCGCCCGGGAATCTTGCGAGGGTGATGATCACATCGGCATCCGGGTTGGAGGCGAACCACTTCTTGCCCGTCAGAACCCATCCGTCACCGTCGCGCTCGGCGCGTGTTTCGGTGCAGGCGATGTCGGTGCCTGCCTGAATCTCGGTCATGAACATCGCACCCGTCTTCGCCTGCTCGGGGTCCGTCGACGTCAACGCGTCGATCCATGGCGAGAACACGGCCGGATCACCGAACATACGCAGGGTCCGCGCAGCAGCATCTGTCATCGATACCGGGCAGGCCAGCCCGAACTCGGCCTGCACGAAGATGTACGACGCGAGGTACTTCGCGAGTGGCGGATGCACGGAGTCCCATCCGTGCAACCCTTTTCGGTGCGACATGGCGGACAGGCCGTACTCGTTGTACGCCGCCCGGCACAGTTCCAAGTAGGCCGGGTGATAGGAAATCCGGTCGACGCGGTCACCGGCCTTGTCGAATTGCTGCAGCACCGGCGGGTTCTTGTCCGCGATGTCGGCAAGCTCGGACAAACGGCCGGCTGCATCTCGGCCCAGCCGGTCGAGCAATCCGTTCAACGTCTCTCGGTCCGCCTCGGCGGTCCATCTGTCCACTACCGCTGTCAGAGCGGGGTCGGTGTGTGCAAAGTTCATCAGTGGTCAACGCCTTTCAGGGTGGAAGCATCGGTCATGTTCGAGGAGCTCGTCGACTCCAGCCCGGGCGCTTGCGCATGCAGCGCACTCCTGCGCAACAAAGCAGTCATACAGACAAGGGAGAGAACGACATACACGAGCCCTAGAGCTACGACCGGCCAGATCGAGTTGGTTCGCGTCAGCAGATACTGGCTGACCATCGGGGCCGTTCCGGCAAATACGGCGGTCGACAATTGGTACGACAGAGAGATGCCGGTATACCGAACATTGGTGGGGAAAACCTGTGCCAGGATGCCGGCCAACGCGGCGTAATACATTGCGTGAGGCGCCGTCGCGAGGACCATCCCCAGAATCGCCAAGGGCACGGAGCCCGTCTGAACCAGCACGAACATCAGTGGTAGGAGCACGATTTCCGGAAGCAGCATCCAACGGACCGCTTTCGACGGATCGATCCGCGTGGCCAGCACAGCACCGAAAGGCTGTACGAGCGCCTGGGCTACCAGTGCCACGGTGATCACGAGGAGGAAGTCACTACGCTCGAAGCCGAGATCCGTTGTCGCCCAAGAGAGCGCAAAGGTTGTCTTGACGTACGTGATGGCAACACCGGCAACCACAGCGCCGACGCCGAGAGCAAGTTCGACGGGATGCGAACGCAACACTTCGACCAGCGGCATCCGTGTACGTTCCTGTGCCGCAACAGCCTTCTTCATCTCAGGTGTCTCGGAGATGTGCAACCTGATGTAGAGAGCGACGATCACCAAAGCTGCGGATCCGAGGAACGGCAGACGCCAACCCCACGACTCGAACACGGAATCCGACATCAACGTCAGGCCGAGGAAGGCCAGCGTCGCGAGCAGGTTGCCGACCGGTGAACCCTGCTGCGCAAACGCGCCGTAGAGCACCTTCTTCTTCGGGGGAGCGAATTCGGTGGCGATCAACACGGCACCGCCCCATTCGCCGCCCATGGCAATGCCCTGGAGAACACGCAGTGCCACAAGCAGTATCGGTGCCCAGATCCCGATCTGGGAGTACGTAGGGAGGAGGCCGACACCGACAGTTCCCAACCCCATGAGCGCGAGGGTGATGATCACGGCGTTCTTGCGACCGAACTTGTCTCCGAAATGACCGAACACCACTCCGCCGACCGGACGAGCCACGAATCCCACGGCAAAAGTCGCGAAGGCTGCGAGTGTCCCCACCGCCGGCGACGCATCCGGGAAGAACAGCGGGCCGAGCACCAAGGCGGATGCGGTTCCGTAGATGTAGAAGTCGAACCATTCGATGGTCGTTCCGACGAACGCCGTGATTCCGGCCTTGCGTGCCTGTTTGGTGTTGTATTCAGGCGGATTGGTGTCTTGACCTGGGTTTTGATCCACGGTTCTCCCTGATTCTCGCGTCGGGCATCACCAAGGGATGCAATGTGAGGCGTGAATCACTATCGTCCGAAATCCATGTAGAGTCCAAGACTTAGTTCGACTCATTTATGTGGGAGAACCACATAATGAAGACCGGGAGGAGCGACATGGAATTGCGTCAGCTGCGCGCGTTTCTCGCAGTCGCCGACGAACTTCATTTCGGCCGGGCCGCCGAGCGACTCCACATCGGGCAGTCCCCGCTCAGCCAGACCATTCGGGCGCTCGAGCGCGAACTCGGCACCGACCTGTTCGTCCGGACCACAAGATCAGTGCAACTGACCGCAGCCGGCGAAGCCTTGGTCACGCCCGCACGAATCATCGAAGCGCAGATCGCCGTGGTACGAGAAATCGCATCGGCCGCGTCGACTGGCGAGACGGGCCGTGTCACAGTGGGTTTCGGCGGAACAGGCGGCTACACCGTCCTATCGGCCCTCACACGGTCCTTGGCCGACTCCCATCCGGGAATCGAACTGGAACTACGGCCGCAGATGTACTCGGGTGAGGTGCTCGACGCTCTCCGACGCGGAGCACTGGACATGGGCATAGTCGGCCTGCCCATTCCGCGCGGATTCGAGACACACACGGTGCGGGAGGAAACCTTGATGGTCGCGGTTCCTGCGAGGCATCACCTCGGTGCGCATGACTCGGTGTCACCGGAAGACCTGGCAACCGAGCGATTCGTGATGTATCCCGCCGAGCACGGCTCGGTGGTGCGCGATGCGACGTTGTCCGTTTGCGCCACAGCAGGTTTCACGCCCACCGTCGCGCACGAAGCCCCCGATCCGTACAGCCTGTTGGCCATGGTCGGAGCGGGGGTCGGGATTGCCGTCGTCGTGGAGTCGACGGCGCATCTGTCCATGGACGGGGTCGTGTACCTGCCGATCGCCGGGGCCACGCCCACGCTGAAAATCGCGATGGCATGGCGACCCAACAATCCGACGCCGGCAGTACACACCGTCACCAGGGTACTGAGGGAGCAGCCTTAGGCTCTCGCGAGAATTCCCGCGAAATCTGTTCCCACAGGCAGAGTTCCGTACTCGTGACCACGGTCGGCGCCGAGGCGAGCGGCAATGAACGCATCGGACGAAGCGGCCGGGGAGTGGCGCACCATGAGCGAAGCCTGCAGCGCCAACGCCATTGCCTCGACGACGGTCCGAGCGCGGAACTGGGCGTCGGCAGGTGCCATCGTGGCGAGCTCACCGAGTTGGCGTCGTACCCGATCGAGGTGCTGATCGAGGACCGGGTTGTTGCCGCGGGCGAGGTTGATCTCGTGGTCGAAGGCGGCAACGGAGTCGGGTTCACGGGTCATCGCGCGCAGGACGTCGAGCGCGATGACGTTGCCCGACCCCTCCCACACGGCCATGACGGGCTGCTCACGGTAGCGACGGGCAAGCGGGAAGTCCTCGGTGTAACCATTGCCGCCCAGGCACTCGAGGGCTTCGTAGGAGTGGTGCGGGCCGCGCTTGCAGATCCAGTACTTCGCAACAGCCGTCGCGAGTCGGCGGAACGCCTTTTCCTGCTCATTCGCGTCCTCGTCCTGCGCACGGGCCAATCGCAGTGCGGTGATGGTCGCGGCTTCGGATTCGAGAGCCAGATCGGCAAGCACCGAGGTCATCGCCGGCTGATCTGCCAGGACGGCACCGAAAGCGCTGCGGTGCCGTGCATGCCACACCGCTTCGGCGACCGACTGACGCATACCTGCCGTGCTGCCGAGGATGCAGTCGAGTCGCGTCTGGGACACCATTTCGATGATGGTCCGCACGCCACGACCCGGTTCGCCGATCATGGTGCCGACGGTGCCGTCGAGTTCGATCTCGGACGACGCGTTGGACTTGTTGCCCAGCTTGTTCTTCAGACGCTGGATACGGAAGACGTTGCGTGTGCCGTCGGGCAGGATGCGGGGGAGAAGGAAGCAGGAAAGTCCCTCGCCGGCAGCACCTTCGGCCTGAGCAAGAACCAGGAAGGCGTCGGACATCGGCGCGGAGCAGAACCACTTGTGTCCGGTGAGGAGGTAGTCCGCACCCGGGCCGCCACGTCCGGCCGGCTTGGCGATGGTCGTGTTGGCTCGCACGTCGGAGCCACCCTGCTTTTCCGTCATCGACATTCCGAAGATCGCGGATGCCTTTCCGGGAGCATCTAACTCGGGGGTGTAACTCCGAGAAAGGGCACGCGGGGTCCAGATGGCGGCTACATCGGGTTGCAGCTCGAGCGAGGGGATCACAGCGTGCGTCATGGAGATCGGGCACGCGTGGCCCGGTTCGACCTGGGAGAAGAGCATGAATGCCGCGGCCCGAGCCACGTTGGCACCCGGCTTGGGGTCAGCCCAGGCAGAGGTGTGAGCACCGTGCGCAACGGCGGCAGAGATGATCCGGTGATACGACGGATGGTATTCGACCTCGTCGATGCGGTTTCCCCAGCGATCGAAGGTCTTCAATTCGGGGATCACCGTGTTGGCCAGCTCGGCGTCGTGCTGGAACCCGGCACTGCCGACCAGTTCACCGATATCGGTGAGTTCACTGGTGGCCCAATCGGCGTCGTGACGCGCGACGCCTTCGACCAGGACCGTATCGAGCACGAACTCGTTGACGTCCGTGCGCGGTACCGACTGGTTGAGCACTGCATGGGTGCGATGCGGAGCCGGGTGGGTGACGGTCTTCTCGGAAATATCAGTCATGACAGGCCTTTCAGCTCGCTGCGCGGATGAGGTGCTTCTGGATCTTGCCGGTCGGTGTACGCGGAAGAATCGTCGCGAACACCACTTCACGCGGAATCTTGTAGCGCGCCAACTTGTCCGAGAGATAGTCCTTGATGTCGTCGGCGCTGATGACATCCGGTTCACGCCAGACGACGTGCGCGACGACGGTCTCGCCCCATTCTTCGTTGGGTTTTCCGACAACGGCGACGTCGACGACGTCCGGGTGGCCGGAGATCACGTCCTCGACCTCCTTGGAGTAGACGTTCTCGCCGCCGGTGATGATCATGTCCTTCGCACGGTCGACGATGAAGAGGTAGCCGTCCACATCCTTGCGCGCCAGATCGCCGGTGCGGTACCAACCGCCGTCGGCAAATGCAGCCTTCGTGGCAGCGGGGTCGTCGAGGTAGCCCTGCATGACGGTGTCGGCGCGCAGCCAGATCTCACCGATCTGATCGGGCTCCGCGTCGGTGCCGTCATCGGCAACCAGGCGCAGGTCGACGCCGGCCAGCGCGACGCGGCCGATCGAGCCCGCCTTGCTCAACTGCTCTTCGGGGTACAGCACGGTGCCCACTGGCCCGGTCTCGGTCATGCCGTAGACCTGCCGGAATTCGGTGGTGCCGTACGACTCCACCAGTCGCCGAGCGACATCCGCACCGATCGGTCCCCCGCCGTACAACCACGCACGAACGCTTCCGAGGTTGTAGTCGGCAAAGTTCGGCACGAGGTTGAGTGCAGTGGTGTAGATGACCGGCGGGCCGAAGCAGAGGGTAATGCGTTGTTCCTGAACTGTTTCCAGGAATTTGACGGGATGGTACTCGCGCAGCAGCACGACGGTTCCGCCCATGTAGAGCGTGGACATGAACCAGTTGTTGAGCGGGGAAGCGTGCCAGATCGGGACGGCCATGAGCAGTCGCTCGTCCCGAGTCGTCGACACGGCGAGGGCCGCGGTGACGGCAACACCGACGACGTTGCGGTGGCTGTGGACGCAGCCTTTGGGCGAGCCGGTAGTCCCCGAGGTGTAGAGGATTTCAGCCGGATCGTTCTCGTCGATGTCGATACCGTCAACGCCGTCCTGGCGGGTGATGGCGTCGTCGAAGAAGTCGAAACCGTCTGCGACAGAGTCCGTGCTGATCAGCTTGGCCGTTGTCTCCAGTCGACCGACAACCGGCGCCAACTCACCGTCGAAGACGCACACCGACACCTTCGCGTGCTCCAGCACGTAGGCAACTTCCGGAGTCTGCATCTTGTGATTGATGGGGACCACGACGGCGCCCAAGCGCCAGGCACCGAGCATCGCGTACACGAATCCCGGAGTGTTGTAACACATCAGCGCGACGCGGTCACCCGGCTGCACGCCCAGCGACTGCAAATAGCCCGCGGCACGTCGACTTCCCTCCTGAACCTGGGAGTACGTGTGATCGTGACCGTCGAATATCAGGAAGGGTTTGTCCGGGGTCTTGGTGACGTTGCTGTCGAATACGCGAACGATATCCATCGAAGTCCTTGTCGGAGAATCACGCTCGAAGAGAGTTCATTCCATCGAGCTGTTGAGTACGGCGTCGGGTATCTGGAGGGTGGCGAAGATGACGGCAACCGCCTCCTCGAGGGAGTAGCCGAAGCTCTCGCCGGTGGCAGTCTTCTGGATGACGAGGCCGAAGATCGCAGACCAGAAGGCCTTGGACTCGACGTCGATGCCCGCGCGCAGCTGCCAGCCGGTGCGGATCAAGGTGCGGAGGAGGGCGGTTTCGCCCGAGGAGTGCAGAGTGCGAAGCGTTTCGGAGATCAGGTCGCGGAGTTCACCACGACGACCCGTCATCATCATCGCTTCCACGAACAGTTCGACACTGGGAGCGCCCGAGCCCAGGAGGGATCCGACCAGCTTCTCGGTGTAATCGCCGACCGTGTCGGCGTCGGCGGCATCGACCTCGGCACGCTTGCCTGCGCGCAGAACGGCCGCGCACGCCACCTCGACGAAGAGCTTTTCTTTGGAGCCGTAGTAGTAGGTCACCTGGTTGGGATGGGCGCCGGCGGCCGTGCAGATCTGCGCGATGGAGACGCTGTCGCCGTGCTCGAGGAACAGCTCGGTTGCGGCGTTGAACAGCGCCATGCGCGTCTGCTTGCCCGACTCACGCGTCGCGCGCGCTGCGGGAACTGCCTCGGTGGCCATCACGAACTCCTACTTGTTTGTACGACAAACAATAACTCGGCGTTGTTTGTATGGCAAACAATTTCTTCCCGACGCGATGACATGTCGACTTCTATCGACATGTCTGATGTGCGGGATTACTCTCTGAACATCGAGCACCCGAGAACTTCGGCTTTTCTGCGAGGAGGCGCCCTGCAATGCTCGCGCGATCCGGCTTCTCCCTGCCCACACGCACGACTCTCACGGGCGACTGGGCAGATTTGTTGCGCGAGCATTTTGTCGCGCTCGACGTATCCGATATCGGAGACGGCGATCGATTCAGCGGGGCCGTCCACTCGGCCCAACTCGCACACGTTCGGGTATCCGCAGTTCAATCGATGGAACAACGAATAGTCCGTAGCAACAGCCTCATCAAAAGCGACGGCGCGGACTATCTGCAGATCGGGATGATCCGCCGCGGTAGCGCGGTCGTGCGCCAAGACGACCGCGAATGCGTCCTGCGACGTGGCGACTACGTCCTGTACGACACCACGCGCCCCTTCGATTGGCAGATCGAGGGACACGCACACGACGGCATCTGGGGCCTTGAGGTGTTTACCTGGCCACGGTCGTACCTGTCGCTCAGCGACGCGGAGGTCACGAGCCTGACCGCCATCGCCTTCGACGGACACGCGGGCCTGAGTGGTCTGCTCGGTCGCTTTCTTCACGATCTTGCCTCCGTCCGCATGACGTCCGACGCGAGCGGAGACGAAGAGGAAGTCGTCAACGAGATCGGCAACCTGGTCAAGTCCGTTCTTCACACAACTGCGCGACCGATCACCTCGCGGCGAACCAGCCTCTACGAATCCGCCCTGTCGGTCATAGACGCCCGCATCGCAGACCCGGCCCTGTCTCCGGTGGACATCGCGGGATCGGTCAAAGTCTCCATTCGCCAGTTGCACCGAGCCTTCGCCGAACACGGCACGACGGTGTCACGGTCGATTCGCAGCCGTCGACTCGACGGTTGCCGTCGTGAGATCGTGCAACGACACGGAGTAGAGCGGTCGCTGACTCAGATTTCTCACCGCTGGGGATTCACCGACCTGGCCGCCTTCAGTCGAGCCTTCAAGGCGGAATTCGGGATCAGCCCGCGGCGATACCGGTCGCAAGCAGCGGCCCCCACAAGTACTACCCGCTGATCTGTAACATCTTCGGACACTTACCCATTGAACATGGTGTTCAAAATTTTCTGTCGCCGAAGCGTATCCACAATTCTTGGCACGGTAGGCCAAGCATCGGGCGCTGACGGCCAAGTTTGCTCGGCTGAGCGGGCGTAGATTTTCGGCACGGCGTTGCCAAGTGCCAGGCACCCGATTCGACCACCTACATCACAGGGAGCACTCATGGAATCTGCAATCGGCGAACACCTTCAATGCCCGCGCACTCTGACCAGGCGGGTTCCGGATACCTATACGCCACCGTTTCCCATGTGGGTCGGGCGCGCAGACGACACATTGCACCAAGTCGTGATGGGCTATCTCGGCGTGCAGTTCCGCGGCGAGGATCAGCGCCCGGCAGCACTGCAGGCGATGCGGGATATCGTCGCCGGCTTCGACTTGCCGGACGGACCGGCACACCACGATCTCACCCATCACATCGACAACCAGGGCTACGAGAACCTGATCGTGGTCGGTTACTGGAAAGATGTTTCTTCCCAACATCGTTGGAGCACATCACCTCCAGTGTCCTCCTGGTGGGAGTCCGAAGACCGCCTGTCGGACGGATTGGGGTTCTTCCGCGAGATCGTGGCACCGAGAGCCGAACAATTCGAAACGCTCTACGCGTTCCAAGACGACCTCCCCGGGGTGGGAGCTGTCATGGACGGTGTCAGCGGCGAAATCAACGAGCACGGCTACTGGGGTTCGATGCGCGAGCGGTTTCCGATCTCCCAAACCGACTGGATGCAGGCCTCGGGCGAACTGCGGGTCGTCGCCGGTGACCCCACCGTAGGTGGACGCGTAGTAGTGCGGGGACACGACAACATCGCACTGATCAGGTCCGGGCAGGACTGGGCCGACGCGGAAGCAGACGAGCGCAGCCTCTACCTGGACGAAATCCTGCCCACTCTTCAATCGGGCATGGACTTCCTCCGCGACAACGGCCCGGCCGTCGGGTGCTACAGCAACCGATTCGTACGCAATATCGACATCGACGGAAACTTCCTCGACTTGAGCTACAACATCGGCCACTGGGCCTCCCTCGACCAACTCGAACGGTGGTCGGAATCCCACCCGACCCATCTACGGATCTTCACGACGTTCTTCCGGGTGGCCGAGGGCCTGTCGAAATTGCGTCTCTACCATGAGGTCTCGGTATTCGATGCCGCCGATCAGCTCTACGAGTACATCAATTGCCATCCCGGGACCGGAATGCTGCGCGACGCGGTGATCACCGCCGAGCACTGACCGAAGTCGCCTGCAATCTTCGGCCACATTCTTTCCCTCGGAGGCAACTCGAGATATGTTGACGGGTGTCGACATATCTCAGTAGAGACCATCGAGGAAGCGCGGACAGCAGACAGTGACTACTCAACGAAACGAAGAGTTGGCGTTTGCTGTGCTGGCCGACCAAGTGCGTCGACAGATTCTCGACACGCTGGCTACCCACGGCGAGTGCAACGCGGGCTTCATCAGCGATCAAATTTCGACGGTCGGTCGCACCACGGTATCCACACATCTCAAGGCGCTGCGGTTGTCCGGCGTGATCGTCGAACGGCGTCAAGGACGTCATCGCCTGTTCTCGATAGATCCATCGGGGCCCGCCAACGATGCACTCCAGTTCCTGCGCGACGTCCTCGGGCGAGCGCTGGAAGCAGGTTCGAACGCCTCCGAGTTGCCGGCCACTGCGACTGAGGATTCAGACGTCGCATCGGTGCGTCGCCGAGCGTGAGGCCTTGTTGAGCCCCAGCACCTATTTCAGGCAGGAAGTAGAACGTGCCAGGTCTCTCCGTAACGGCACAGATCGTGACGACCGACCCACCAGGGTCAGCCTTCGAGCGCCTCGAAACGGGGCAACTGCTCGAACTCGAATGTGAGCAACTGACGGTCGGGGCCGCTGCCGCCATCTCCCTTCCCGTCGGCGACGGCGCACGCGCAGATCCAGTCGGAATGCCGATCACGCTGTTGGGATACGTCGCCGGCGTGAAGCGGGGCCGATCGGTCGTGATCGTGCACCACCAACCGTGGCGCGGCCGCCTGACGATCCGGTTCTTTCCCGACGGCGCCGGGACCCGGATCGTTCTCGAGTCCAGCCTCGATCAGGACGGCATTTCCTGGCTTGCCAACAAGCGCGGATTCGCTCCACCCGAACCTCCGCGTTCCGACCGACATCGGATCGGGCTGCTGGTCAGCAAATCCGGCCCGGCAGCTGTATTCGCCCAGGCGACAGAAACACTCGCAGCACTGGCCGTGGAAGAAATCAACGCCGACGGCGGCATCGGCGGCGTTCTCGTCGACTTGGTGACAGGCGATGACGCTTCCGACCCGGCGGCCGGAGCGGCGACCGCACTGCGATTGGTGAAAAGCGGATGTCGCGCCGTTTTCGCGTGCGTGACATCGTCGACCTTCAATGCCGCTGCATCTGCATTGCAGAACACCGGTGTGCTGTTGGTGCACACAGTTCTCAACGAGGGAGGTCGATCGCGTCCGGGAGTCCTTCGATTGGGTGAGCGCCCACTCGACCAGACGCGAGCGGGTATACCCGCAATGATGTCCGAGACCGGTTCTCGCACTTGGTTCCTGGTCGGCCAGCAGTATTCGTGGTCGTTCGGAGCGCATTGGGCGGCCCGGCGTGTGATCGCCGAATCCACAGGTTCGGTGGCCGGCGAAGTCTACGTACCGTTGGGGACAACCGACTTCTCACGCATCATCGAGTCGATAGCCGACTCCGGGGCCGAACTGATTCTTTCCACCCTGGTGGGCCATGACGAGGTCTTCTTCGAACGACAATGCGCCCAGCACGGACTGCGGGCCACCACGCGGACGTTTGCATTGGTCCTCGACGAGGCCACTCAGCAGCTCATCGGCAATTCCGATGCCGACGGAGTCTGGGCGGCATTCGGCTACTTTCAATCCGCAGCCGGCGATCACGACCTCGAAAAGCGATACAGCGCGAGCTCGAACGAACTCCTGCCTCCGCTCAGTTCCCTGTCGGAGACAACGTACGAAGCGATCGTCGCTTACGCACGCGCCGTCGAACGAACGTCCGCAGGCGATCCGGAAACAGTACTTCGGCAGCTTGTCACGACGTCGAAAAGCTCTACGAACAACGGCGTTCCACTGCATCGACCGATTCTGCTCGCTGAATCACGCCGTGGGCGCCTGTACCCCCGTTCTCTCTGAGCGCGCGTAACCCGAACTTAACGAGTCAATATGTCGATACCTATTGACGCAATTATGGATCCGGCCCTAGTCTGAAAGACAAGTGAAGCCGATCACATCAGGAGCACACTTCTCATGGCGACAATCCGACCTGACGACAATGCAATAGACACCGCCGCAAAGCATTACGGCATCACTCTCGACCAATCAGCCCGGCTCGAGTGGCCGGCACTGATCGACGGAGCACTGGGCTCCTACGACGTCGTCGACCAGTTGTACGCCGACGAGGCAACCCCGCCGACCACGTCACGTGAGCACACGGTGCCAACAGCGAGCGAAAATCCTTTGAGCGCTTGGTATGTGACCACAAGCATCCCGCCGACGTCGGACGGCGTCCTGACCGGCCGACGCGTGGCGATCAAGGACAACGTGACCGTGGCCGGAGTTCCGATGATGAACGGGTCTCGGACAGTAGAGGGGTTCACTCCGTCTCGCGACGCGACTGTGGTCACTCGACTACTGGCGGCCGGTGCAACCGTCGCGGGCAAAGCTGTGTGTGAGGACCTGTGTTTCTCCGGTTCGAGCTTCACACCGGCAAGCGGACCGGTCCGCAATCCATGGGACCCACAGCGTGAAGCAGGTGGATCATCCGGTGGCAGTGCGGCTCTCGTCGCAAACGGTGACGTCGATTTTGCCATCGGCGGGGATCAGGGTGGATCGATCCGGATCCCGGCGGCATTCTGCGGCGTCGTCGGACACAAGCCGACGTTCGGGCTCGTCCCGTATACCGGTGCATTTCCCATCGAGCGAACAATCGACCATCTCGGCCCGATCACACGCACGGTCCACGATGCCGCACTGATGCTCTCGGTCATCGCCGGTCGCGACGGTAACGACCCACGCCAAGCCGACAGCGTCGAAGCAGGTGACTATCTGTCCACCCTCGACTCCGATGTGGATGGTCTGCGAATCGGGATCGTTCGAGAAGGTTTCGGGCACGCGGTCTCACAGCCCGAGGTCGACGACGCAGTCCGCGCAGCGGCACACAGTCTGGCCGAAATCGGTTGCACGGTAGAGGAAGTAAACATCCCGTGGCACCTACATGCTTTCCACATCTGGAACGTGATCGCCACGGACGGTGGTGCCTACCAGATGTTGGACGGCAACGGATACGGCATGAACGCCGAAGGTTTGTACGATCCGGAACTGATGGCACACTTTGCTTCTCGACGCCTTCAGCACGCCGACGCTCTGTCCGAAACCGTCAAACTGGTGGCTCTGACCGGCCACCACGGCATCACCACCCTCGGCGGCGCGAGCTACGGCAAAGCCCGGAACCTCGTACCGCTCGCCCGCGCCGCCTACGACACTGCCTTGAGACAATTCGACGTCCTGGTGATGCCCACACTGCCCTACGTCGCATCCGAATTGCCGGCGAACGACGTGGATCGTGCAACCTTCATCACGAAGGCTCTCGGGATGATCGCCAACACAGCACCATTCGACGTGACCGGACACCCGTCCCTGTCCGTTCCCGCCGGCCTGGTGAACGGGCTTCCGGTCGGAATGATGATCACCGGCAAGACCTTCGACGATGCGACGGTCCTCCGGGTCGGGCGCGCATTCGAAAAGCTTCGCGGCGCGTTTCCGACGCCTGCCGACCACATCTCCGACTCTGCACCACAACTCAGCCTCACCTAGTTCTGTATCCGCACTTGCACAACAAATTCCACCGATTCACACATGATCAGCCCGCATAGAAAAGGTGAACCAGATGTCAGTAACGATCGACCACACAACGGAGAACGCCGCACCGGCCCAGGCGCCGGTCTCCGATCGCGCGTGGGCCCTGTTCCGCGCACTCGACGGTAAGGGATTGGTACCCGACGGTTACGTCGAGGGATGGAAGAAGACCTTCGAGGAGGACTTCAGTCCAAGGCGCGGAGCGGAATTGGTCGCGCGGGCTTGGACCGACCCCGATTTCCGGCAACTGCTTCTCACCGACGGTACCGCCGCGGTTGCCCAGTACGGATATCTGGGCCCCCAGGGCGAATACATCGTGGCAGTCGAAGACACCCCGACCCTCAAGAACGTGATCGTGTGCTCGCTGTGTTCATGCACCGCGTGGCCCATCCTCGGTCTGCCGCCGACCTGGTACAAGAGTTTCGAATACCGTGCACGCGTGGTCCGCGAGCCACGGAAGGTTCTCTCCGAGATGGGAACCGAGATCGCGTCGGACGTCGAGATCCGCGTCTACGACACCACCGCCGAAACTCGGTACATGGTCCTACCGCAACGTCCCGCAGGCACCGAAGGCTGGAGCCAGGAACAACTGCAGGAAATCGTCACCAAGGACTGCCTGATCGGCGTCGCAGTCCCGCAGGTCCCCACCGTCTGACCACCCCGACAAGAAAGAAGCACACCATGGATGGAGTACACGATCTTGCCGGAGTTCAAGGCTTCGGCAAAGTCCCGCATACCGTCAACGCCGACATCGGCCCCACCTTCCACGCCGAGTGGGAACACCTGCCGTACAGCCTGATGTTCGCCGGTGTCGCCGAACTCGGGGCCTTCAGCGTCGACGAAGTTCGATACGTCGTCGAGCGGATGGAGCCCCGCCACTACATGATGACCCCGTACTACGAGCGGTACGTCATCGGCGTCGCGGCGCTGATGGTCGAAAAGGGAATCCTGACGCAGGAAGAGCTCGAAAGCCTTGCAGGAGGACCGTTCCCACTCTCACGGCCAAGCGAATCCGAAGGCCGACCGGCTCGCGTCGACACAACCACCTTCGAGGTCGGTCAGCGAGTACGTGTGCGAGACGAATACGTTCCCGGGCATATTCGAATGCCTGCTTACTGCCGAGGACGGGTGGGGACCATCGCTCACCGGACCACCGAGAAGTGGCCGTTCCCCGACGCAATCGGTCACGGCCGCAACGACGCCGGCGAAGAACCCACCTACCACGTGACGTTCGCTGCGGAGGAATTGTTCGGCAGCGACACCGACGGCGGAAGCGTCGTTGTCGACCTCTTCGAGGGTTACCTCGAGCCTGCGGCCTGATCTTCCAGCATTCCAGGCGGCGGTCACGCGATCGCAGCGGTTCGCGTGACCGCCGCCTGATCACCACGATTGACTCCTTCGGAAGGTCACTGGACAACATGGGCGACCCCCGACTTCCGGTCACGGTGCTGTCAGGTTTCCTGGGCGCCGGGAAGACGACACTACTCAACGAGATCCTGCGAAATCGGGAGGGCCGCCGGGTTGCGGTGATCGTCAACGACATGAGCGAAATCAACATCGACAGTGCAGAAGTCGAGCGTGAGATCTCGCTCAGTCGCTCCGAGGAGAAACTGGTCGAGATGACCAACGGCTGCATCTGCTGCACTCTGCGAGAGGATCTTCTTTCCGAGATAAGCGCCTTGGCCGCCGATGGCCGATTCGACTACCTTCTCATCGAATCTTCGGGCATCTCCGAACCGCTGCCCGTCGCGGAGACGTTCACCTTCATCGATACCGACGGCCATGCCCTGGCCGACGTCGCCCGACTCGACACCATGGTCACAGTCGTCGACGGCCACAGTTTTCTGCGCGACTACACGGCTGGGGGCCGCGTCGAAGCCGATGCCCCGGAAGACGAACGAGACATCGCGGATCTGCTTGTCGATCAGATCGAATTTGCCGACGTCATCCTGGTGAGCAAGGCCGATCTCGTCTCGCACCAGCACCTGGTCGAATTGACCGCAGTCCTGCGCTCTTTGAACGCATCCGCTGCGATAGTTCCGATGACGCTCGGTCGCATCCCACTCGACACGATTCTCGACACCGGTTTGTTCTCACTCGAAAAGGCTGCACAGGCCCCCGGATGGTTACAAGAACTCCAAGGTGAACACATCCCCGAAACCGAAGAGTACGGAATCAGTTCGGTGGTGTACCGCGAGCGCGCACCCTTCCACCCCCAACGGCTGCATGATTTCCTCAGCAGCGAGTGGACCAACGGAAAGTTACTTCGGGCCAAGGGCTACTACTGGAATGCCGGCCGGTTCACCGAGATCGGGAGTATTTCTCAGGCCGGTCATCTCATTCGCCACGGATACGTCGGCCGTTGGTGGAAGTTTCTACCCCGTGACGAGTGGCCGGCCGACGACTACCGTCGCGACGGAATCCTCGACAAGTGGGAAGAACCTGTCGGTGACTGCCGACAAGAACTCGTCTTCATCGGCCAATCCATCGACCCGTCTCGACTGCACCGAGAACTCGACGCGTGTCTACTCACCACAGCCGAGATCGAACTCGGGCCAGACGTGTGGACCACCTGGAGCGACCCCCTGGGCGTCGGCTATACCGACCAGACCGTTTGATATTGATCTGATTTGCCGTAAGTTGTGCGCAATGGGGCTATCACGCAACCGAACTCGGGCGTTGTTGATCGTCGCGGCAATCGCAGCCGGGACCGCTGCCGCGGCGACGCCGGCGGAGGCCACCTTGACAACCGCGCCGATGTGCGGCGATTGGCAGGTCGAGACCGTAGCCCAGGGGTTGGAACAGCTCGAAAACCTCGAGACCGATGACAACGGCGGGTTCTACCTCTCCGGCGAGTCGAAGATCTATCACGTCGACGCCGAAGGACAGGTACGAACCGTCCTCG
Organism: uncultured Rhodococcus sp.; assembly: GCF_963525155.1. Lineage (NCBI taxonomy): Bacteria > Bacillati > Actinomycetota > Actinomycetes > Mycobacteriales > Nocardiaceae > Rhodococcus > uncultured Rhodococcus sp. The sequence goes on along the minus strand of NZ_CAURKP010000012.1, from coordinate 12,419 downwards.
ACGGCATTGCTGCTCCTGGCGGTTTGCAGCTCGACGGTTCGAGGCTGTCCTTCCTCACCAGACAGGACGGCAAGCTGTGGCAACTGGACACCACGACGGATCAGCTGTCCGCCCCCGCCGACTTCGCGGGCAACGGCCTGCTCCGGCTTCCCGACGGCGATCTGCTGACCACGTGGGTCGGAACAGAAGGAGGTCCGCCAAAGGGCGTCTCGCGCTATCTGCACGACTCCGGAGCCGTCGTGCCCAATTGGTCGACAGTGCCGCGTTCGGAGGGACTCGCGCTCAGTCCGGATCATCGAGCCGTGTACACCGATGACCTGTTCACCGGTCAGATCATTCGAGTGCCCTTGGATACCCCTGACGCGTGGACAGTTGTAGCGACGGTCCCGAGCCTGATGCCCGGCCTCGACGATCTGACCATGTCGCAGGATGGAATGCTCTACGCCGCTGCTCACGTCGAAGGCTCGATCTATCGCGTACACCCTGAAACCGGCACTTCCTGCGTCGTCGCTTCGGGTCTGTCGAATGGGTGGAACGGGCCGAGTTCAGTGCGTATAGGACAGGACGGCGACGGCTGGGCGCTCTACGTCACCGGCTTCGACGGAACGCTGCGCCGCCTGGTACCTCCGTCGGGCGTCGAACTCGCACCCGTCCGCTGACGCCGATCTCTTCGGCACGAGATTCCCCGACCTGGCGATACTTAAAATCACGCTGATTTGAAGGCATGCCCGCAGCGCAACGGCCCCTTGTCCGAAAACTGTCAACAGTTCTACACGGAGAAATGGCTACCCTTAGGTTTACGCTGCACGCATGTTTTCTTCCGTCGCAGCGAAGATCCGCCTGGTGGTGGCACTGCTCCTCACTGCCCTCCTGGCGCTGACTCTGTCATCGTGCTCGAGTGGCTCGGATTCGTCGGCAGCCCCCACAGACCTGTGTGCACCTCCAGGAGTGGGAGCCGCAACCGCGGCGCCCACCAATCTGGACGCGGCAGCGGGTGCGGGCGCCGAAGACCGCTACACCACGGCCACCGTCACCCCGGTCGATCAGATCGACACCTCGAAGCTGAATCTGATCAAACCCGGGGTCATCACGGTCGGCACGCTCGGTGACGCGCCCCCGAGCATCTGCGTCAACTCCGAGAATCAGTACACCGGATACGACAACGAGCTGCTGAAGGCCGTCGCGGACAAGCTGGGCCTGAAGGTCGAGTTCGTCGGCACCGAGTTCGCCGGGCTTCTCGCCCAGGTTGCCGGTCGACGCTTCGACGTCGGCTCGTCGTCCATCACCACCACGGACGACCGTCGCAACACCGTCGGCTTCACCAACGGTTACGACTTCGGATACTTCTCCCTCGTCGTGCCTAACGGCAGCCCGATCACCGGCTTCGGAGACCTGGACGCATCAAAGCGCATCGGCGTCGTACAGGGAACCGTGCAGGACGACTACGTCGTGAACACGCTCAAGCTCGATCCCGTGAAGTTTCCCGACTACGCCACGGCGTACGCGAACCTCAAGTCCGGACAGATCGACGCCTGGGTAGCTCCGTCTCAGCAGGCCGAAGGTGCAATCGCTCCCGGTGATCCGACCTCGATCATCCAGAACACCTTCTCGGTCAACAACTTCGTCGGCTGGGCGGTGAACAAGGAAAACCAGCCGCTGATCGACGCCCTCAACTCCGGCCTCGACGCAGTCATCGACGACGGAACCTGGTCTCAGCTGTACGCCGACTGGGTACCGCGCCAACTCCCTGAAGGCTGGAAGCCCGGATCCAAGGCCGCGGCCACTCCGGAACTGCCCGACTTCGCAGCCATTGCCGCGGAAAACGCAGCAAACGGCGACGGTGGCGATACCGCGTCGTACCAACCGAAGTCGACGCTCGAACAGCTCAAGGACACGTTCTTCGACTGGGATCTGTACAAGAAGGCATTCCCCGATCTCCTCAAGACCGGTCTTCCCAACACCCTGATCCTTGCGCTCGCGTCCGGCATCATCGGCACGATCCTCGGCATGCTGCTCGCTGTCGCCGGTATCTCGCGCACCCGTTGGCTGCGCTGGCCGGCCCGCGTCTACACCGACATCTTCCGTGGCCTGCCCGCAGTCGTCATCATCTTGATCATCGGGCTCGGCGTCGGACCGATCGTCAAGGGAATCACCGGTAGCAATCCGTACTGGCTCGGTGTCGCGGCGCTGTCACTGCTCGCGTCGGCATACATCGGTGAGATCTTCAGATCCGGAATCCAGAGCGTCGAGTCCGGGCAGCTCGAGGCTTCACGTGCCCTCGGTTTCAGCTACCGAAAGTCCATGTCGCTGGTCGTCATCCCGCAGGGTGTACGACGCGTTCTGCCGGCGTTGATGAACCAGTTCATCTCGCTGATCAAGGACTCGTCGCTGATCTACTTCCTCGGTCTGCTCGTCACCCAGCGGGAACTCTTTGCCGTCGGACGTGATCTCAACGCCCAGACCGGCAGCCTGTCCCCGCTCGTTGCGGCAGGCTTGTTCTACCTTGCTCTGACCATCCCGCTGACGCACCTCGTCAACTACATCGACAACCGACTCCGGACCGGACGCGCCGACACTTCAGGCACGTTGGATCCGCTCGAGCAGGCCATCGTCGTGGAAAGGGGCTGAGGACATGACCACCAGCTCTGAACTGAAGTCCGTATCGCTCACCGGCAAGGACCTGCATCTGTCCTTCGGTACCAACAAGGTGCTTCGCGGCGTCAACCTGCACGTCGACGCCGGAAACACCGTCACCGTCATCGGGCCCTCCGGTTCGGGCAAGTCGACGCTCCTGCGCGTGCTGAACCGTCTGCACGAGCCCGAGCAGGGTGACGTGCTGCTCGACGGGAAGTCCGTCCTGAAGGACAACCCCGACGAGCTACGCCAGCGAATCGGCATGGTGTTCCAGCACTTCAACCTGTTCCCACACAAGACCGTCGCCGAGAACATCGCACTCGGGCCGAACAAGCTCAAGGGTTTGTCGAAGGAGCAAGCTCGGGCGCTCGCGCTCGAGCAGCTGGATCTGGTGGGGCTCAGGGAGAAGGCCGACTCGCGGCCCGGCAACCTTTCCGGCGGTCAGCAGCAGCGCGTCGCCATTGCCCGCGCCCTGGCGATGAAGCCCGAGGTCATGTTCTTCGACGAGGCGACGTCAGCTCTCGACCCCGAACTGGTCAAGGGTGTTCTGGCATTGATGGCCGATCTCGCGAAGTCCGGCATGACCATGGTCGTCGTGACGCACGAAATGGGCTTCGCGCGTTCCGTTTCCGACAAGGTGCTCTTCATGGACCGCGGCGCAGTTGTCGAAACCGGTACTCCTGAACAGCTTTTCGACGATCCCGAGACCGATCGACTGCAGGCGTTCCTGTCACAGGTTCTCTGACCCAGGACGCTTCAGAGATCGACGGGCGTTGATCCTCGACGCCTGAAGCATCAGATGGTCGCGTTCGGCGAGGTTGGATGCCTTGTGCGCTGCATCGGCATACAACCTCGCCGCCGACTCCAGGTCTCCGTCGCGTTCACGCAGATAGGCCTCGACTGCGGCATGGCGTGGAAGTGAATCATCCAGCGCTGCAAGAGCTGCCAATCCGGCGCGTGGTCCGTCTGCCTCGCCGACGGCCACCGCTCGGTTGAGCCGGACAATCGGGCTGTCGGTCAAGGCTGCGAGTTCGTCGTACCACTCCACGATCTGCACCCAATCGGTCTCGTCTGCTGTGAAAGCGTCGGCATGGAGTGCGGCAATGGCGGCCTGGGCCTGGAACTCACCGAGCCGGTCGCGGGCGAGAGCTGACTGGAGGATTGCGACTCCTTCGGCAATCGAATCGGTGTCCCACCGGCTGCGATCCTGCTCGGCTAGCGGAACCAGACTGCCGTCCGCGGCAGTTCGCGCGGCTCGACGAGCGTGATGGAGCAGCATCAGTGCGAGCAACCCTGCGACTTCGGGGTGATCGATCGCGGCCGCCAACTGCCGGGTGAGCCGGATGGCCTCGGCAGCGAGGTCGACGTCGCCGGAGTACCCCTCGTTGAAGACCAGATAGAGGACACGCAGGACGGTGGCGACATCGCCGGGTTGCTCGAACCGGACGCCGGAGACCGTGCGCTTGGCTCGGCTGATGCGCTGAGCCATAGTCGCCTCGGGCACCAGGTAGGCCCGCGCAATCTGGCGGGTGGTCAGCCCGCCGACAGCGCGCAGCGTGAGTGCGACGGCGGACGACGGCGTCAACGACGGGTGCGCGCACAAAAAGTAGAGCTGGAGTGTGTCGTCCACGCCCGGCACCGACCCGCTGACCGGCCGCTCGCCTGGCTGCTCGTCAACCAGAAACTCCCGCTTGCGACGAGCCGCATCCGACCGGATCCCGTCGAGGAACCGCCGCCAGGCCACCGTGACCAGCCAGCCCTTCGGGTCCCGCGGCGGGTTGTCCGACCAGGTCCTGACCGCCTCGAGCAGAGCGTCCTGCACGGCGTCCTCGGCCGACGCGAAATCTGCTCCGCGGCGGACGAGGATGCCGAGCACGCTCGGAGTCAGACTCCGAAGCAGGGCGTCGTCCATGACAGGTTTCAGTCCGTGATGGTCGGCGGCTCGGTCAGGAAGGGGCGCAGTTCGAGCCATTCGTGAATCGGCTTCCCGCCTGCGCCGGGCGCGGCCGAGAGCTCGCCGGCCAATTGGACGGCACGGTCGTAGTTGTCGACGTCGATCACCATCCAGCCGGCAATGAGGTCCTTGGTTTCCGCGAACGGACCGTCGGTGACCGGCGGGCGACCCTCACCGTCGTACCGGACAAAGGTGCCCTCAGGAGCGAGAGCCTGACCGTCGACGAACTCGCCCGCCTTCTCGAGCCGATCCGCGAAGTCCTGCATGTACTTCACGTGGGCAGTGATCTCGTCCGGCGTCCACTGGTCCATCGGCACGTCGTTGACTGCAGCCGGAGCGCCGCGGTAGTGCTTGAGCAGCAAGTACTTGGCCATCGTGAATCTCCTCTGTGTCGGTGCCACCCATTCTGGTCGCACTTCACTACAGGGACGAAGCAAGTCGGGGATTCTCGACATCGCGGGGCCTTCGGCCCTGTGCGCCTTTTTGGTAGTGCCCGCAACCAGAAAGGCGCACGGGGCCGAAGGCCCTAAATCCACCCCTGCCGGCGGGCGATCACTGCAGCTTCGTGCCGATTGGCTGCACCGAGTTTGGTGACAGCTGACGACAAATAGTTCCGGGTGGTTCCTGCCGAGAGGTGTGCCCGGGAAGCGATCTGCTCGATGGATGCTCCATCGGCCGCGTACTCGAGTACGTCCGCTTCGCGCGGAGTAAGCGGTGAGTCGCCGGCGCCGATTGCCTCGGCAGCCAACGACGGATCGACGTACCGCCCGCCCGCGTGGACGCTGCGGACCACCTCGGCGAGCGTCGCCGCAGGCGTCGTCTTCGGCAGAAATCCTCGGACGCCTGCTGACAGTGCCTTCTTCAGATACCCGGGACGCCCGTGGCTCGTCACGATGATCGAGACGCACCCCGAGACCGTCTGCGCAATCTGTTGCGCCGTCTCGATGCCGTCGATACCTGCCATTTGAAGGTCGAGCACGGCTACGTCAGGTTGATGTTTTGCAGCAGCGACCACGGCATCCTCGCCCGATTCGGCTTCCGCGACGACAACGATGTCGTCCTCGAGCGACAACATCATGGCCAGAGCCGAGCGGATCAGGTTCTCGTCGTCGGCCAGCAGTACCTTGATCGGCTCGGTCACCGAGACTCCTTCGTTCGGGACGGAAAGTGGGCGGTGAGGGTGAAGCGATCTTCGTCCTGCACGGTTTCGACAATTCCTCCGACGGCGCCGACGCGCTCGCGCAATCCGTTCAGGCCGGTTCCGTTGTTCGGCTCTGCGATCCGTGCGCCGTCGTTGGCGATCACGACGCCGTCCGCGAACACTTCGATGCTGCAATTCTCGGCACTCGAGTGCCGGAGAATGTTGGTGACGCCTTCACGGACGACCCAGGCGGCAGCTTCGGCCAGTTCCACCGGCAGCTGATCTGCCGATCCACGTATCGCGGTGGAGATTCCGGCGGCCTCGAGCAGAGACTGCGCACCGGCCAGCTCGGACGCCAAGGCGATGGACCGGTATCCCCGAACCAACTCGCGCGCTTCGTCGAGTGAATCTTGCGCAAGTTCGCGTACTTCGTCCATCTGCGCGGCGGCACGATCGTCGCCGCGTCGTGAAAGAGTAGCTGCAAGTTCACTTTTCACCGCAATTGCAGACAGTGCCCGCCCGACGACGTCATGGAGGTCGCGTGAAAATCGCAACCGTTCCTCGGCGACGGACAGAGCGGCAGCGGCTCCGCGTGCCTCGTCCAATTCGGTGACCATCCGCAGCAGCCACACCGACATGTAGACGGTCAGCCCCATGAAGGCGGCGACGATTCCGACGGACACGCCGCTTTCCGGACCCGCAAGCAGTCCCAGTACAACCCCGGCGGCCACCGAGCCCACGATCAGCCAGCGCAACGACGTCAACCCCGCAAGGGGCACGACAAGGATTGCCGCCAGCCAGAAGTACGGGCCGTTCTCGCCATTGCTTCCCAAGGCAATTCCCGCCGAGCAGAACGCCGACAACGTCATCACGGCAAGAGGAATCTGGACGGGCTTGGCCACGACTCCGCCCAGATCAGGCATCCGAGACACGGCGATGACGCACGCAACGGCACTGATTCCGAGGAAGACACCCGACAGGTACCGATCCGCAACTATCTCGGTGACCGCACCGAAGCCACCGAAAACCACTGCGACCATGATGAACGATTGCCGCGTGTAGAGGCGAACCTTGTCGACGTTCGACGCGGTTCGCCACGTCCGTCTCGGATTCCAGCGTCCGAAGTTCTGCGCGATCATGCCCACTACCTTCTCAGAGTTCTACGAACGCGGTTCCCAGCGGAAGTGGACGTTCGCGATCAGAACCGAACCGACGATCCACGCCAGCATGACCAACAGCGGTTGCGCAGCCGAACCGAAGGTGTCGACAAATCCCGCTGCCGCACCGGGCGCATCGCCCAGATCAGCCAGTTCGCCAGTGGTCCGCCCCAGCCATCCGAGATTGAGAAGGTCCACTACTGCGGCCAGCGGAGTGAAATCGAGAATGCGAGCAACGTTGTCCGGCACGACATTCCTGATCGAGGACATACCTGCCGTCGCCAGAATCAGAATCGGCATGCAGGTGATCTGCGCCGCCTCTGCATTTCGCGTGACAGCCGAAGTGATCAACGCCAGCGCCGTGAAGAGCGCGGCGCCGCCGATCACCGCGACCAGCACCAGGACCGGATTGACCGGAGCACTACCGCCCAGAACCATCACGGCGATTCCGATCACCACCGTCAACAGGCCGGTGAGAACCCACGACGGCACTGCCGGGCCCGCGAGGATCTCGGCGTCGCTGCATTCCCCTGTCCGTAGTCGCTTGAGAACCAACTCGTCACGACGCGTCGCGTACACCGACAGGAGGTTGTAGAAGACCACGAACACGAGCAGGAAGAGTGCAAACACCTCGAGGCCTGCCGACACCGACTTGTCGGACAACCCGCCATCGCGTGAGAGGTACAGCATCCCCACGGGAAAGATCAACGGGAGGACGATTGCGTTGAAGAGCAACAGTCGATTTCGTCCCAGGAGCGTGAACTCCGAACGAGACAGGGTTGCTATGCGGTTCATGCCGACGCTCCTTCGAGAGTTGCGTGATGATCGAATTGGTCTGCAATGGAGAGGAATACGGTCTCCAGGGATGCCGCGCGGGCATCCAGGCCAGTCAGCAGGATGTTGTTGTGCTGTGCCCACAGCAGCAGTTCCGTCAGCGTCTCCTGCACTGTGCGAGTGGTGATCACCACCAGATCGTTTTCGACGCGTACCTCGGCGCCGGCCAGCGCTGGGAGCGGAAGACCTGGACGGTGCAGTTTGATCTGGGCGGGATGATCCGCGACGACGTCCGCCACGGTTCCGCTGCGCACCACCGATCCTCGGTGCATGATCGCCAATTGGTCGCACAGGGACTCGGCTTCGTCGAGGTAGTGCGTCGTCAACATGATGGTGACGCCCGACGCTTTCAAGTCAGCAATCAATTGCCAAGTGTTACGCCGACTTTCGGGGTCCAATCCAGTAGTCGGTTCGTCGAGGAACAGTACGAGTGGCCGGCCGATGATCGCGCACGCCAGATCCAGTCGCCGGGCCTCACCTCCCGAGAGGAACTTCACGCGGGTATCACCACGGTCACGCATGTCCACGCGCTCGAGCACCTCGTCCACGGGCAGCGGATTCGAGCAGGTTCCGGCCCACATCGCCAAACTCTCACGAGCAGTCAGGTCTTGGGGCAAGCCACCCTTCTGGAGCATGATGCCAAGCGACGGGCGAATCTGCTTGCGGTTGCGCACCGGATCCATGCCCAGAACGCGCACCGTTCCGGCACTGGCTCGCGAAAGGCCCTGAATCACTTCGAGAGTGGATGTCTTGCCGGCACCGTTTGTTCCGAGGAGGCCGAACAGCTCGCCTTCCTGAACACTCAGATCCAGATTGCGAACAGCATCGAACGCCTCCTTGCCGGAGCCGTAACGCCGCGACATTCCGACTACGTCGATCACGGGATCGCCCTTCATCGCTGCGCCTCCGCTCGGTTCCAGCCGCGCAGTCCGATCGCGAATCGAATACCCGCATAGACAGCGAGAGCGGCAACAAGGATCCAGAACACCGGATTGGAGCCGATGATCGCGAACACCACTCCGACGATCGCGATGTTCACCACGATCACTACAAGTTCGCGGCCCATCGTGGGTGCGGGTCCGATGTCCATCAGGTCCGTCAGGAGGCTTCCCTCATGTGGTTCTCTCATGCCTCCAAGCTTCGCGGGAAGTCAGAGCCGAAAACAGTGCACAGCGTCATCACCTGCGGTGACACCGTCACGGATCAGCGATGACAAATGTCATGCGACGTCCCCGCGGGGACGCGTCGTAAACCGCGGGTAAGGGTCACCTCGTTGTTTTGCCGTTCATTTTTACGTTCCTTTACCCTTGCTTCGAGCTTCTACGGTTCCCGAAGTCCGTACATCGAATCTCGGGAGTTCACGGTGGCTATCAAGCCTTTGGCCTTGTTCGTCAAACACGACGGCGTGTCTGCACGCTCGTCGATCACCTGCCAGTACAAGTGCGGAAACGCGTGCTCTCACGAGGTCCCCAACACCTCGGGCGGCGAGTACTTCCGCGACATCGCACGCACGGCGCTGAGTCGTCGCGGCTTGCTCCGGGGCAGCGGCATGGCAGTGCTCGCGGTGGGAGCGGGCAGCGCCCTCGTCGCCTGTTCGGACGAATCCGCAAGTGCCGAACCGGGAACCGGATCGACGAGCGGCAGCAGCAGCGGATCGACACCCGCGGGGACGAACTTCGGCGCCGTCGCGCCCAACAAGGAAGACAAGGTCACCGTCCCTGACGGATACGATCAAGCCGTCGTGATTCGCTGGGGTGACGCCGTTCTCGCCGGCGCCCCGGCCTTCGACTTCGACAAGCAGACTGCGGCAGCGCAGGAACTGCAGTTCGGATTCAACAACGACTTCGCCGGATTGCTCCCGGTCGACGGGCAGCCCAACACCTACCTACTCGTGGTCAATCACGAATACTCCACCGAGCCGGCGATGTTCCGCGGCTACGATGCGGAGAACCCGACCGAGGAGCAGTTCAAGATCGGCCTGGCCAGCCACGGACTGTCGGTCGTCCAGGTCAAGGGCGAATCCGACAACGGCAAGCTCGTACCGGAGATCGGATCGAACAATCGCCGCATCACCGGAACCACGGAATTTGTCGTGACCGGCCCCGCTGCAGGCAGCGACTTCCTCAAGACGAGTGCCGATCCCACGGGAACCAAAGTGCTCGGCACCCTCAACAATTGCGCTGGCGGCGTCACACCCTGGGGCACAGTGCTTTCCGGCGAAGAGAACTTCAACCAGTACTTCGCGAACGCCGAGGGTGTCACCGATCCCACGGTCGCAGCGCGACTGAAGCGCTACGGTCTTGCCGGTGCCGCTTCCGAGCGCAAGTGGGAACGCTTCGACAAGCGGTTCGATCTGGTCGCAGAACCCAACGAGGTCAACCGATTCGGATACGTCGTCGAGATCGATCCCTGGGATCCGTCGTCGACTCCGATCAAGCACACAGCGCTCGGACGTTTCAAGCACGAAGCCGCCACCATTTACATCACGTCGGACGGCACCGTCGTCGCCTACAGCGGCGACGACGAGCGCTTCGACTACATGTACAAGTTCGTCTCCAGCCGAAAGATGCAGGACGGCAAGAGTCAAGCAGCCATGCGCCACAACATGACTCTGCTCGACGCCGGAACACTGTACGTCGCAAAGCTCAGCGGAAACTCCGCCGGCGAGATCGACGGCAGCGGCAAACTTCCGTCGGACGGCAAGTTCGACGGAACCGGCGAGTGGGTAGCCATCCTGCGCACCGGCGAAGACGGCAAGGGCGAATCGCTGGTCGACGGCATGAGTGCCGAAGAGGTAGCCGTCTTCACCCGCCAGGCCGGCGACAAGGTCGGGGCAACGAAGATGGACCGCCCCGAGGACTTCGAGGCAAACCCGAAGAGCGGCAAGGTTTATGTCGCACTGACCAACAACACCAAGCGCGGAGTCGACGGTGGTGCCGCGGCCGACGAGGCGAACCCGCGCAACAACAACAAGAACGGCCAGGTCCTCGAAATCACCGACGACCACGCCGGCACCACCTTCGGCTGGAATCTTCTTCTCGTCTGCGGAGATCCGGCCACAGCCGATACTTACTTCGGCGGGTTCGACAAGAGCAAGGTCAGCCCCATCTCATGCCCGGACAACCTTGCCTTCGACCCGCACGGCAACCTGTGGATCTCCACCGACGGCAACGCACTCAAGTCCAACGACGGGCTGTTCAGCGTTGTCCTCGAAGGCGAAAACCGCGGTGAGACAAAGCAGTTCCTCACCGTTCCCGTCGGCGCCGAAACCTGCGGCCCCATCGTGGACGAGAAGCGCGTCATCGTCTGCGTCCAGCACCCCGGCGAGACCGACGACGCCAGCATCGAAAGCCCCGCATCCCATTGGCCCGACGGTGGTTCTTCCCAGCCTCGCCCGTCGGTAGTTGCAGCCTGGAAGAAGGACGGATCTCGGCTCGGCTCGTAACACACACGAAAACGACTGTGGGGCAGATCGCATACTCTGCGATCTGCCCCACGTCGTTTACCTCAGATTCTCAAGAGAATCAGTTGTCACCATCCTCGCGACGCTTACGCGTCAGGAGAACAACACCCGTTCCCAGCGCCAGCAGCAGAACCAATCCACCTGCTGCGAGCAACCCGGTGTTCACGCCACTCTCACCAGCGCCACCACCCGAGTTGATCGTTCCACCCTGAGGAGCAGACGTCGGCGGCTTCGGCTGACCCGGCTGACCCGGGTTTGCTGTCGGCGGCTTCGGCTGTCCCGGAACCGTGCTCGGAACCGGCTGACCCGGAACCGTCGGCGGTACGACGATCGGAGGCACAACGACGATCGGAGGCACAACGACGATCGGGGGAATGATGATCGTCGGTGTAACCGGCACCGTCGTGTTCGGAACCGTCGTGGTCGGCGGAACTGTCGTGACCGGCGGCGTTGTCGTCGGCGGCGTCGTTGTCGTCACGCCACACGGATCCACAATCTCCTCCGCGACAACTTCTTCTGTCGTGGTCTCCTCTGTGGTGGTCTCCTCCGTGGTGGTGGATTCCTCCGTACCGGCCACATCAGCGTCACCGGCAGTGGTCGCGCTAGCCGTCGTCGTCGCAACCGTTGTGGTCGGAACCATCCGCGTAGTCGTCGTCGGAGGAACACAGGGCTCCGTCGTGACCGGCGGCGTCGTGGTGGTCGTCGGCGGCACCGTGGTGGTGGTCTCCGGCGGGTCCACCGGGTGTTCGGTGCAGAGAGCGTCGCCCGGGACACAGTCCACCGGCGGGTTCTCGCCACCAACCACCAGGTAGTTGTTCAGGACGCCCGGAGTGAATCCGGGACCTGACAACGTTCCGATCTCAGGATTGACCTTGACGGTGTACGTCACCGTCGCGCTCTCACCCTTGGCCAGCTTTCCGGTGACCGTGAAGACGTTGTCGACGACACCCGAAACAACCAGCGTGGAAGTGGTAGCCGGATTCTTCGTCATTACTGCATCGTCGAGAACATCGGTCAGATCGTCGTAGAAGCTGATCTCACCATCCGCGGTACCCACATTCTTGAACGTGAGCGTGTACGTGATCTCCTGGCCGCCAACCACACGGTTCGTGGTGGACGGAACAGAGGACTTCAGTACCTCGATCGCGGGTGTGCCATCCACCGGGTGTTCGGTAGTCACGGGCGGAGGAGTGATCTCCGGACCCGTCGGCGGCTTCGCAGTACCGGTGACCTTGT